>NZ_JBMDKG010000109.1:0-1424 GCF_057809595.1 Variovorax sp. FG153 | reverse complement strand
GCACGCGCCGTGCGTAGAAGTCGCGGTAGCTGAAGTCGCCCGCGGCCTGGCTTTGGAGAATGATGGTCGTGATCAGGAAGCCCGAGATCACGAAGAAGATGTCCACCCCCACGAAGCCACCGGGCAGCGCCTTCGGGAAGGCGTGGTACGCCACCACCGAGGCCACGGCCACGGCGCGCAGGCCATCGATGTCGGGGCGGTACTTGGGATGCATCGCTGCGCCTTTCGGCAGTCCTTTCAATTGCCCGCGCGCGGCGGCGCGGGTGCGAGAAACGCCGTGTCGACGTAGCTCGCGTGGTCACGGATGTAGGCCGGACGCAGATGGTTGTTGTCGAGATAGGCCGGTCCGCCGTCGGGCATGGTGCGCAGGCACCGGCCCTCGCGGCACAGGCGACCGGCCGCGTCGATCGGCTCGGCACCGCTCGCCGCCGCGATCGCCAGCAGCCGCTCGTTCAGCCGGGCCTGCCCGGGTGGCTGTGCCGCCGTGCCGGCCATCGCCAGCACGCTCAGCGTGCCCAGGCGGCTGCCCGAGATCATGCGGCCCGGCTCGAAATCGCTGCCCATCGGGTTGTCCAGCAGCAGGTAGACCTTCTTGTGGCGCGCGAGTTCGCCCAGCAGCTTCTGCAACGATGCCAGCGCCGGCTCGATGCCGGGCCCGCCGTCGTTGATCGGCAGCGCCGAAGTGCCGTCCTCGAACACGTAAGGCATGTAGAAGTTGCCGGTGAAGTAGCAGTTCCAGCAGGCACCGACCACCACGGCGTCGATCTTCGGATCGAAGGCCGCCTCGAGCATCTGCGCGCGCCGCGGCGCGCAGCCCGAATTGATCGGCACCATCATGCCCGGCACCGGCGCGCAGGCCGGGTATTCGAAGAAGTAGGTGGTGGACATGGTCTCGGGCGAACGCTGCGCCAGTGCGCGCGCGCGCGGCGCGTACTGCGAGATGTGGCTGTCGCCGATCACGAGCACCTTGCGCGCGCCCTCGCCCGCGCGGCGCACGAAGTTGCCGTCGAGCGTCTCGGAGGCGAGCCCCGCGTAGTACTCGCCGTCCGAGGAGGCATTGCTCAGCGTCTGCAGCATCGGGTCGTCGTGCCGCGGCGCGGGCAGGCCCAGTTGCACCGCGACCGCCACGGCGATCACCGCGATGGCGCTGCCGCCCAGCACGCGCAGCATAGCGGGTCCCGTGCGCACCCGGACCGCGCGTTCCACCGTGCGGTAGGTGAGCCAGGCCAGCGCCACGCTGGCCGCGACCATCGCGGCGCTCAGGGCCGCCGACGGCGCCGCGCCCTGCACGATGCGCGCATAGGACAACAGCGGCCAATGCCACAGGTACAGCGGATAGCTGATCAGCCCGATGCCCACCATCAGCGGGTTCGACAGCAGGTACCGATTGAGCACCCCCTGCGGCCCCGCCGCGATGCAGCTCG
>NZ_JBMDKG010000108.1:0-1453 GCF_057809595.1 Variovorax sp. FG153 | reverse complement strand
CAGAACCATGACAGCGACACGACATAGCACCATCGACATCCCCGTGGACGGCCAGCACATCGCCGGCACCCTGGTCGCCGCCTCGACCATGGTGCCGGGCGTGCTGCTGGTGCACGGCTGGGACGGCAGCCAGCAGCAGTACATGGCGCGCGCGCACGAGCTCGCGGCGCTGGGCTGCGTGTGCCTCACCTTCGACCTGCGCGGCCATGCGCAGCATGCGGACCAGCGCATGAGCGTGACGCGCGAGGACAACCTGCGCGACGTGCTCGCGGCCTACGACGCGCTCGTGGGCCATCCCTCGGTCGATCCCGACGCGATCGCGATCGTGGGCAGCAGCTACGGCGGCTACCTCGCGGCGCTGGTCAGCAGCATGCGGCCGGTGCGCTGGCTCGCGCTGCGCGCGCCGGCGCTCTACCGCGATCGCGAGTGGCTCACGCCCAAGGGGCAACTGAGCCGCTCCGACCTCGTGGCCTATCGTCGCACGCTGGTCGGCCCGGACGACAACCGGGCGCTCGCGGCCTGTGCCGCTTTCAAGGGCGACGTGCTGATCGTCGAGTCGGAGGACGACCAGACGGTGCCGCACCCCGTGATCGAGAACTACCTCGCGGCCTTCAAGGGCGGCGTGCGCTCGGTCACCTACCGCGTGCTCGCGGGCGCCGACCACGCGCTGTCGCGCCAGGAGTCGCGCCAGGCCTACGGCACGCTGCTGGTGTCGTGGATGACCGAGATGACGCTGGGCGCGAAATCGGTCGGCGCGCCGATCACCCGGCCGGTGCACGCGGCACCGGCCTGAAGGCGAACATGGCCGCCGCCGCGATCCGCATCGGCATCTCGGGCTGGCGCTATGCGCCGTGGCGCGGCAGGTTCTATCCCGCGGGGCTCGCGCAGCGGCAGGAACTCGCCTTCGCCTCGCGCGTGCTGCCGACGATCGAGATCAACGGCTCCTTCTATTCGCTGCAGCGACCGTCGTCCTACGAGGCCTGGCACGACGAGACGCCCGCGGGCTTCGTGTTCGCGGTCAAGGGGCCGCGCTACATCACCCACATGCGGCGCCTGAACGACGTGCGCGTGCCGCTCGCGAACTTCCTGGCCTCGGGCGTGCTCGCGCTGCGCGAGAAGCTCGGGCCGATCCTGTGGCAGTTTCCGCCGCGCATGGCCTGGGATCCCGAGCGCTTCGAGGCCTTCTTCTCGCTGTTGCCGCGAACCACCGCTGCCGCCTTGAAACTCGCGCGCGAACACGACGACAACGTGGCGGGGCACGCCTGGCTGCACACCGGCGGCCGGCGGCGCATCCGGCATGCGGTCGAGGTGCGCCACGACAGCTTCGCCGATCCGGCGTTCATCGCGCAGCTGCGTCGCCACGGCATCGCGCTCGTGGTGGCCGATACCGCGAAGCGCTGGCCGCTGCTCGAGGACCTCACGGCCGACTTCGTCTATCTGCGGCTGCATGGCG
>NZ_JBMDKG010000106.1:0-1903 GCF_057809595.1 Variovorax sp. FG153 | reverse complement strand
CCGCCTCCAGCGTCAGCACCACCGAGCCTTCCTTGACCTTGTCGCCCACCTTCACCGCCAGCGACTTCACCACGCCGGCCGCGGACGACGGAATCTCCATCGAGGCCTTGTCCGATTCGACCGTGATCAGCGATTGCTCGGCCTTCACCGTGTCGCCCACCTTCACCAGCACCTCGATCACCGCCACTTCGTCGAAGTCGCCGATGTCGGGCACCTTGATTTGTTGTTCGCTCATTTGGACACTTTCAGTTTGAGTGTGAGAGAGTCGACCGGTCCGGCCGAATTGCGATCGAATTCGCAGGCGGCGGCGATCCCCGCCTCCGCCACGTCGCGCGCCGAGCGCGACTTCTGGTCGTACACCGCATGCATGGCGCCGAGCGCGAAGCTGCGTCCCGAGCCGATGCTCCAGAACTGCTTGAACTCGAACACCTCGCGGTAGCTGTAGATGCCGTAGATCCCGCTCGCGTTGGCCAGCAGCATCGTGAACTGGCTCGACTCGTAGGGCTCGTGGTCGTCTTCCTTGGTCTCCATGAAGAACGAGCTCTTGAGCACCGGATGCAGCATCGTGAAGGTGCGGAACACCTCGTGCTTGCTGCCGAACAGCAGCGACTCGCGCGGCTGCGCGGCCAGCGCATGCTGCAGCACCAGGAAGTGCGCCGCGGCGCCGGCCATCGCGAACAGGCTGTGGCCGGCGGCGTCCTCGATCGAGAAGATCTTCTGGTTCGCCTCCTGCCGGTGCGTGAGCCGCGTGTCCCCGAAGGTCACGAGCGCGTCGGCCGCCATGGCGACCTGGCCGTTCTTGCGGACGGCCACGACCGTGGTCATGGGGCCTCGCGCCGGTTCGCCAGGGGCGCAGCGGCCGCCGAAGCAGCCTCGGCGCTCATAGCAGCACGCGGCGGAAGTCGGCGAGCACCTGGCCCAGGTAGGCGTTGAAACGCGCCGCCGAGGCCCCGTCGATCACGCGGTGGTCATAGGACAGCGACAGCGGCAGCGTCAGGCGCGGCACGAACTGCTTGCCGTCCCACACCGGCTTCATCGCGCTCTTCGAGAGGCCGAGGATGGCCACTTCGGGGGCGTTGATGATCGGCGTGAAGTGCGTACCGCCGATGCCGCCGAGCGAGCTGATCGAGAAGCAGCCGCCCTGCATGTCGGCCGCGCCGAGCTTGCCGTCGCGCGCCTTCTTGGCGAGCTCGCCCATCTCCTGGCTGATCTGCAGGATGCCCTTCTTGTCCGCATCGCGCAGCACCGGCACCACGAGGCCGTTGGGCGTGTCGGCCGCGAAGCCGATGTGGAAGTACTGCTTGTAGACCAGCGTGTCGCCGTCGAGGCTGGTGTTGAACTCGGGGAACTTCTTGAGCGCCGAGACCACCGCCTTGATCACGAAGGCCAGCATCGTGACCTTCACGCCCGACTTCTCGTTCTCCTTGTTGGTGGCGACGCGGAAGGCTTCGAGCTCGGTGATGTCGGCATCGTCGTTGTTCGTGACGTGCGGGATCATCACCCAGTTGCGGTGCAGGTTCGCGCCGCTGATCTTCTTGATGCGCGACAGGTCCTTGCGCTCGACCGTACCGAACTTCGTGAAGTCGACCTTCGGCCAGGGCAGCAGGCCCAGCGCGGCGCCGTCGGCACCGCCACCGGCCGCGGGCTTGGCCGCGGCCGAAGCCTTGGTGGTGGCCTGGCCGCTCATCACGGCCTTGGTGAAGCCCTGGACGTCTTCCTGCGTGATGCGGCCCTTGGGACCGGAACCCTTGACCTCCTCGAGCGGCACGCCGAGCTCGCGCGCGAACTTGCGCACCGAGGGCGAGGCATGCGGCAGGCCGGCCGACGGGCTCCTGGTGGGATCGTGCGGCGCGGCGGCGGCCGGCGCGGGAGCAGCCGGAGCCGGTGCGGGCGCGGAGGCCGA
>NZ_JBMDKG010000105.1:0-2107 GCF_057809595.1 Variovorax sp. FG153 | reverse complement strand
AGCAGAACTTCCGCTTCGCGGCGCCGCTGGCCGATCGCTTCTACGTGATGGAGCATGGCCGCATCGTCGAGAAGTTCGGCGCCGCGGATCTGGAAGCCAAGATGCCCGTGCTCAACGAGCTGCTCGGCGTCTGAACCCCTTTCCCCTCCCGTCCACAAGACCCCGACGTTCCCGTCCTCATCTCACAAAGATTCTTTCAGGAGACTTCGCATGCAAAAGAAACTCGGCCTCATCGCAGCTGCCATCGCCGTCCTCGCCCTCGCAGCCACCGGCGCGCAGGCCCAGGAAAAGGTCAAGATCGGCTTCGTCACCGACCTGTCGAGCCTGTACGCCGACCTCGAAGGCAAGGGTGGCGCCACCGCCATCCAGATGGCCATCGACGACTTCGGCGGCAAGGTGCTGGGCCAGCCGATCGAGCTGCTGACCGCCGACCACCAGAACAAGGCCGACATCGCCGCCTCGAAGGCGCGCGAATGGATCGACACCGCCGGCGTGACCATGGTCTTCGGCGGCACCAACTCGGGCGTGGCGCTGGCCACGGCCAAGGTGGCCGAGGAGAAGAAGCGCGTTTACTTCAACAACGGCGCGGGCAGCTCGGTGCTGACCAACGAGCAGTGCAGCCCCTACACCATCCACTACGCCTACGACACGGTCGCGCTGGCCAAGGGCACGGGCGCGGCGGTGGTCGACCGCGGCGGCAAGAGCTGGTTCTTCCTGACCGCCGACTACGCCTTCGGTCATGCGCTCGAAGCCGACACCACCAAGGTGGTGAAGGAGAAGGGCGGCTCGGTGGTGGGCTCGGTGCGCCATCCGCTCAATGCCTCGGACTTCTCGTCCTTCCTGCTGCAGGCGCAGAACTCCAAGGCGCAGATCCTGGGCCTGGCCAATGCCGGCGGCGACACGATCAACTCGATCAAGGCCGCGAAGGAATTCGGCATCAACAAGACGATGAAGACCGCCGGCCTGCTGGTGTTCCTCAGTGACATCCACAGCCTGGGCCTGAAGAACACCGAAGGCCTGCTGCACACCACGAGCTGGTACTGGGACCTCAACGACGACACGCGCAAGTTCGCCAACCGCTTCTTCGAGAAGACCAAGCGCATGCCGACCGACGTGCAGGCCGCCGACTACTCGGCCACGATGACCTACCTGAAGGCCGTGGCCGCCGCCAAGACCACCGACTCCGACAAGGTGATGGCGCAGCTCAAGAGCATGAAGATCGACGACTTCTACGGCAAGGGCCAGATCCGCGCCGACGGCAGCTTCATCCACGACATGTACCTGGTGGAGGCGAAGTCGCCGTCCGAGTCGAAGAAGCCCTGGGACTACCTGAAGGTGCTCAAGACGCTGCCGGGCGACCAGGTCTTCACGACCAAGGCCGAAACCAAGTGCGCGCTCTGGAAGTGAAGAGCGCCTGAGACCGCCCCGCCGAAGAACACGAGACCACCACGAGGATCACTCCCATGAAACGCAGCGCCATCGCTTCCGCCTGTCTGCTCGCCACCGCCTTCGTGGCGGCGGGCGCCGCCCAGGCGCAGGACAAGGTCAAGATCGGTTTCGTCACCGACATGTCCAGTCTCTACGCCGACGTGGAGGGCAAGAATGGCGCGGTGGCGATCCAGATGGCCATCGACGACTTCGGCGGCAAGGTCAACGGCCTGCCGATCGAACTGCTGACCGCCGACCACCAGAACAAGGCCGACATCGCGGCCTCGAAGGCGCGCGAGTGGATCGACACGCAGGGCCTGACCATGCTGTTCGGCGGCACCAACTCGGGCACGGGTCTCGCGATGGCCAAGGTGGCGCAGGAGAAGAAGCGCGTGTTCGTGGTCAACGGCGCCGGCACCTCGGCGCTCACCAACGAGCAGTGCAGTCCCTACACCGTGCACTACGCCTACGACACCGTCGCGCTCGCCAAGGGCACGGGCGGTGCCGTGGTGGAGAACGGCGGCAAGAACTGGTTCTTCCTGACCGCCGACTACGCCTTCGGCGCCGCGCTCGAGGCCGACACCGCGAAGGTGGTGAAGGAGAAGGGCGGCACCGTGGTGGGCAGCGTCAAGCATCCGCTCAACGCCTCCGACTTCTCGTCCTTCCTGCTGCAGGCGCA
>NZ_JBMDKG010000104.1:0-2237 GCF_057809595.1 Variovorax sp. FG153 | reverse complement strand
TGGGGTCGCCTTTTCTTTGCCTACTTTCTTTTGGCGAAGCAAAAGAAAGTAGGTCGCCCGCCGGGGCGAGACCCGGCCGACAGCCTCCCGCCAGGAGCAAGCCCCGAAGAGGCCCGGAGGACCCGATGACCGAAGAAACCAAACCCGAAGGCAGCGACGACCGCACAAGAGTCGTCCCCCGAACCACGCCCCTGGACGACAGCGCCACGGTCATCACGTCCGGCCAACCCACGCGCACCAGCAGCCCGCTGTTTGCGCCAACGAACCCACCGACGAACCCCACCACAGGCCCGTCGCAAGCAGGAACGCACGAAGCCGGCCTCCTCCCCGTAGGCAGCCGCCTCGCGGAATTCGAGATCACCCGAGTCATAGGCCAGGGCGGCTTCGGCGTCGTCTACGAAGCCTGGGACCACACCCTCGAACGCGTCGTAGCGATCAAGGAATACCTCCCCTCATCCCTCTCCACCCGCCAGAACGACGGCAGCGTCGTCCCCCTCTCCGAACGCCACCGAGAGACCTTCGACCTCGGCATGCGCAGCTTCATCAACGAAGCCCGCCTGCTCGCCCAGTTCGACCACCCCTCGCTGCTCAAGGTCTACCGCTTCTGGCAGGAGCGCGGCACCACCTACATGGTGATGCCCTTCTACCGCGGCGACACCCTGCGCCAGGCACTGGTGTCGATCCCCGCGGGCGTCGACGAGGCCTGGCTCATCCGCATCATGGACGGCGTCACGCAGGCGCTGGGCGTGATGCACGGCGCCAACTGCTACCACCGCGACATTGCGCCCGACAACATCATCCTGCTCGAAGGCTCGGGCCGGCCGGTGGTGCTCGACTTCGGCGCGGCGCGGCGCGTGATCACCGACAAGACGCAGGCGATCACGGTGATCCTCAAGCCGGGCTATGCGCCCATCGAGCAGTACGCCGAGATGCCCGACATGTCGCAGGGCGCATGGACCGACGTCTATGCGCTCGCGGCCGTGATGCACGTGGCCGTGTGCGGCCGCGCGCCGCCGCCGTCGGTGGCGCGCCTCCTGTCCGACAGCTACGTGCCGCTCGCGGGCAACGAGATCCTGCGCCAGCGCTACAGCCCGCAGCTGCTCGAGGCGATCGACGCCGGGCTCGGCGTGCGGCCCGAGGCGCGGCCGCAGTCGATGGCCGAACTGCGCGCGGCGCTCGGGCTCGAGACCAGCCAGAGCATCGCGCCGCCCGCGCATCCCTCGCAGCACGCGCGCGGCACGTCGGCGGCGCCGGGGCCCAACAGCCGCAGCGGCGGTGGCGGCAAGACGGTGGTGCTGCCGCCCGCGCCGGCACCCTCGGCGGGTGCGCGCGCCGGTGGCAACAAGACCGCCGTGGCGCTGGTCTCGGCGGCGCTGCTCGCGGCCGCGGCCGGCGGCGGCTGGTGGTGGTTCCAGGGGCGCGGCCATGGCGACACGCCGCCGATCGCGAGCGCGCCGCCGCCATCCGGTGGCGACACGCAGCAGGTCGCGCAGACACCGCCGCCTCCGCCACCCCCTCCGCCCGCGCCGCCCCCGGCACCGCGCACGGCGCTCGAATCGCTGCAGTCGCTGGCCGGCGGCGCCGCGGCCGGCTTCGATGTCACGGCCTCGGCGAAGAAGCCCGAGGTCGCGATCGGCAAGGACAAGCTGGCCTTCGAAGTGCGCAGCAAGCGCGACGGCTACGTCTACGTGTTCCTGCTGTCCAGCGGCGGCGAGATGTTCCTGCTGTTCCCGAACCTGCTCGACAAGTACAACAAGATCACCGCCGGCAGCCCCCTCGCGCTGCCGCGTGCCTCGTGGCCGATGGAGGCCGGCGGGCCCGCCGGGACCAACCAGTTCGCGGTGCTCGTCAGCGAGCACGAGCGCGACTTCGGCGCCTCGGGCGTGCAGAACGAGGGCGTGTTCCCGCAGTTCCCGCTGCCGGTGCTCGCGGCCCTCGAAGCCACCCGTGGCAGCGGCCCCTCGCCGCTGCTCGGCAAGCCGGTGTGCGCGCCCGGCACCCCCTGCGACGACGTCTATGGCGTCGCCAATTTCAAAATCGTCGAGAAGTAATCGTCTGTAGAGCGTGACCCGACGGGCCACCTTTCCACGAAGGAGATCTTCACCATGAACAAGCACCTTCCGGCCCTCGCGCCGACGCCCGCGCCGGTCCTGCACCGCGCCGCCGTGGCCGCCGCGACCGCCGCCGCCGCCTTCCTCGCGGGCTGCGCCGTGCCGCCGCCCGCCGCCGCCCCGGCC
>NZ_JBMDKG010000103.1:0-2426 GCF_057809595.1 Variovorax sp. FG153 | reverse complement strand
GGTAAGCGTCCGGGCAACCCATCTTGATTCCTGTCGGCGGGCCTAGGAGCATCGTGTTCACTACTCCACTTATTTCTTGGCGGACACGTGAACACTATCGAGGCTGCGGCGGTGAAGGGAGATCGGCGCCGCAGGCGCCGTCACACCGATGAGTTCAAGGCGAACGTGGTCACCGCCTGCTCCCGACCAGGCGTGTCGATCGCCTCGGTGGCACTAGCCAATGGCATCAACGCGAACCTGTTGCGCCGCTGGATTGAGCAAGGCGGTCAACGGTTGCCCGACCCTGTCGACCTGCCGCGAGATCAAGCCAAGGCAGCGTTTGTGCCCGTGCAAATTGACGCCGCGCAGTCCATGCCGGCGCAGGACATCCGCATCGAACTCAAGCGCGGCGCGACCACAGTGATCGTGAACTGGCCGTGCAGTGCTGCAGGGGCGAGCGCTGCCTGGCTTCGCGAGATCTTGCGTTGATCCGCGTCGAGTCGATCTGGATGGCAGTGCAGCCGCTGGACATGCGCGCCGGCACCGAGGCTGCTCTGGCCCGGGTCGTGTTGGTGTTCGGCGCAGCGCGACCGCACCATGCCTACCTCTTCGCCAATCGGCGTGCCAACCGCATGAAGGTGCTCGTACACGACGGCATCGGCGTGTGGTTGGCGGCAAGGCGGCTGAACAACGGCAAGTTCGCTTGGCCCAAGAACATCGACGGAACGCTGACGCTGAGTCGGCCGCAGTTCGATGCGCTGGTGCTGGGACTGCCCTGGCAACTCGTCGGTGAAGCCGGCGTGATCACAACGCTGTAGCGCGTCCATTGCGGTATCTGCCGATGGAGCGCCAGCACGTTCGCTGGCACGATCACTGTCCGTGATCGCCGACGACATCGACACGCTGGACCCGCAGGAGCTTCGCGAGAGGCTGCGCAATGCCGACGCGCAGTTGGCGTTCCAGAAGTCGATCATCGACAAGCTCACGCACGAGAACGCGATCCTCAAGCGACTGAAGTTCGCCGCCAAGAGCGAGGCGTACAACGCCGAGCAAAAGAGCTTGCTCGAGGAGACGCTGGACACCGATCTGGCAGCCGTCGCTGCAGAGATGGACGCGCTGCAGGCAGCGAAGTCGTCCCCCGCTGAGAAGCAGCAACCCAAGCGCCAGAAGTTGCCCGTCAACCTGCCGCGCCGAGAGATCCATCACGAGCCGGAGCACACCACCTGCGGGTGCGGCGAGCCGCTACAGCGCATTGGCGAGGACATCGCCGAGAAGCTGGACTATCAGCCGGGCGTGTTCACGGTCGAGCGCCACATCCGCGGCAAGTGGGTGTGCAGGTGCTGCGAGAAGATCATCCAGGCTCCGGTGCCCGCGCACGTCATCGACAAGGGCCTGCCTACCACGGGGCTGCTCGCGCAGGTGCTGGTCGCCAAGTACCTGGACCACCTGCCGCTGTACCGGCAGGAAGCGATCTTCGAGCGTGCGGGGCACGTGATCGCCCGCTCGACGCTTGCGCAATGGGTAGGTGAGTGCGGCATGCAGCTGCAGCCGCTCGTGGACGCGCTGGCAGCAGACCTGCTGCGACACGACGTGCTGCACGCCGATGAGACGCCAGTGGCCATGCTCAAGCCCGGGATCGGGAAGACCCATCGGGCGTACCTGTGGAGCTATTGCACGACGCAGTTCAACCCGGTCCAAGGCGTCGTGTTCGACTTCGCCGACAGCCGGGGCGGCCAGCACGTGCGCGACTTCCTCCAACTCAGCGGCGCGGGCGCCAAGCCTGGCTGGAAAGGCAAGCTCGTCACAGACGACTTCAGCGGCTACAAGGCCTGCTTCGAGCTCGGGGTGACGGAGGTGGGCTGCATGGCTCACGCTCGGCGCAAGTTCCACGAGCTGTGGGCCAACAACGGCAGTCAGATCGGCGAGCAAGCCCTGAAATTCTTCGGTGAGCTGTACGACGTCGAGCGTGAGGCGGCTGGGGCTGACAGCGCAAGCAGGCTCGAACTGCGACGACGACGATCAAGGCCGGTGGCCGATGCCTTGCATCAGTGGATGCGTCTGCAGCGCCAGAAGATCCCCAACGGATCAGCGACCGCGAAGGCTGTCGACTACGGCCTCAAGCGCTGGGATGCGCTCACGCGCTTCCTCGAAGATGGCGACCTGCCGATCGACAACAACTGGGTAGAGAATCGGATCCGGCCGATCGCGCTCGGCCGCCAGAACTGGCTGTTCGCCGGATCACTGCGCGCAGGCAAACGAGCCGCCGCTGTCATGAGCTTGGTCCATTCGGCCAAGCTCAACGGGCACGATCCCTATGCCTACATCCGTGACGTGCTGACCAGGTTGCCGACCCATCCCCATAGCCGCATCGAAGAGCTCTTGCCGCATCACTGGCGGCAGAGCTGATCGTCGACATCGCCGTCAAGGCGAGTTCACCGGACGCTTAC
>NZ_JBMDKG010000102.1:0-2830 GCF_057809595.1 Variovorax sp. FG153 | reverse complement strand
ACGATGCTCCTAGGCCCGCCGACAGGAATCAAGATGGGTTGCCCGGACGCTTACCCATAGCCGACCTTCGCGGCGCGCACACAACACCGTCTGGACTTGAGAGTCGCTTGTTCTGAAGCGCGCACACCGACCGATCGGCCATGAACAATCAGCCATCAGCGGACGCTCAAGACTGGCGCCGACTCCCAGCAACGCAGTATGTCTTTTGAAGAGAACTTTCGCACTTGGCTGACCCGGGCTTTGTCCGAGCCGATGCCCGCGTCCGTTTCGGCGTACGCCTTCAATCTCTTCGAGTATCCGGAGACCCCGGAGGTAAAGTTTGGCATCGAGTTGATCGGCGCTGGCTCGTTTGACTCTGCACATGCCGACTGGGCCTGCGATGAGGTGTGGGAACCAGCAGAAAGGACATTGGAAATTCCGACCAGTTTTTCCAGTCGAGAATGGGAGGAATGCCAACGCCGTCTCTACAGCCTTGTACTGAGCTTCTTGGACTTCCAACCTAGCGGGAAAATCCTCAGGCAGAAGCAAGCGGTCGGGCTGGGCTTCGTTGATGGAGAATTGCAATTGGTCTGGCAGAAATAGCTAGGTCGGTAGACGGCCAGAAGCGGTCATCCGTGATGCGTTTCAGCTTCTCCACGCAACCATTGCATTGTTGAACCAAGGGATGGGCTTAATGAATCGGTACGTTTACGCGGGAGTTCTTTTTGTGTCGATACTGGGGGCAGGTTGCGCGACCACCTCCCCGGCACAGGTCTCCAACAATCAAAGAACAACAGATGCTCAATTGGCGCAGCAGTACAAGCAGCAGCCATTTGCTCATGCGATGCGAGCTCCAAATGAAGAAGTCAGCCAAGCACGAACCCGTATCAATGCATGGGTGCGATTCAATCTAAAACGGGCGCTTGACTACAAGGCGCAGGGTAGCATCGACGCGGCCCTATTCCATCTGGATTCCGCCCGTTACACGCTACGTTGTGTGACATCACCACTTGCGAACGACGAGCATGGCAATCCAGCCGTCTATCAAGGGCGGTCTCCAATTCAAGACAGAGGTCGTGGAACGCACGTGTGGCGAGATAGGGTAGACGAAGATATCGACCGAATTTTCTCTTCTGGGGCAGTACCAGTTGGCGATATGCTCAAGATGTACGGAATCGACGCGCCTGATGGCCCAGTCAATAGGCCCGACCAACTTCCCAGAATCACGTCGCAATAGTTTGAGTCAAAAATACTTTTTTTAACGAGCATCGGCTGTCAGATTCAGAATCTGGCCAACAGCAGACGGTACGCCACGTACCCTCAGTTTCAACGCTACGTGAGTAGTCGCTGACCTCTGTTGCGGGGCTAAAGTTGCGGAAAGCGCCGCGAACTCTACAGGCGGGGCCCAGAAAAATTCCTGTCGAGGGCAGCTTGAAACTGAACTACACGTTCTCCGTGAATCCCCCCAATCCGCCAAAGGAAGTTCGTCTGGCTGGGGTCGTGCAGCATACCTACAACGAGTTCATGCTGGACCTTCCCGACCATTGGAGGTCATATCCCGGGCCGGATTCCAACACGCTGAATCTTCATTCAGAAAAGGAAGGCGCCGCCATCATTCTCAGCGTCCAGTTCTTCGAGATTCCTGCGGAAAAGGCTGAGGAGTTCGCGGACGTCAACGTGAATAGCCGAATTGCGGCGCACGAGCAGCAGTCGCCAACCCGCGTTGAGGTCTTGCGCCGGTCGGTCAAACCACATTCTGGCGGCGTCGGACTCGAGATGAGTTATGCGGCAGAAGTCTCGGGCGAGAACGTATTCCTCTATGTTGGTTACGTCACGCGCCGGAAGGTTCTCAACCTGCTGATGGTGTGCAAACCCGGCCGCGAAGAGGCGGCCCGTCTTTTCAACTCTGCCATGAGTGGCTTTAGGCCGAAGCTGCCGTAGCCGAACCAGCCGACAGCAGACGGCCAGGAGCCGACATTCGTCATCGACGCCCGGTTCAGCGGGTGACCGCCTGACCGTATGAGTAAATTTTCAAGCGAATCTCAATTGGATGCGCATGTGCGTCAATCTTCAACGCGTTAACAAACGCCGTAGCCCTGTCACTTAAGCTGCGGAAGCATTAGGCCGGCTGGCGGTCAATTTGATAGGAAACTAGAAATGGAAACAAAGGGTCAACCCCGCGCTGGCCTCAGTCAGCCGAATCGTTCGAGCCTCTTCGCCTGCAACGGCATTCTTGAAGTAATGGCCGAGTTCAACCGGGGGTGCGATCACGATTGCATGTACTCGCTGGAACAGCTCCATGGCGACCTTTCCCTTGCTGAAGCCGTAGCATCTCACTTTCAACCGCAAGTAGGCGTTGGGGCTGAATGCGCAACCGAAGTTGGCAACTCGCCGAGGCAGGCCCGAGCAACCGTCCGACTTGATCAACTGGAGAGTGATTGGAGAGATGTTCTCGAGCGATCGCTTGCAAGTTGGTTCTTCGCGCAAGCGTACTCGCCAAAAACGTCTGAGATAAATCAGGCAAACGTCATCCGTGGTTTTTTGAATCACTTTTCAGACGTTCTTCAATCCGGCTCCATCTTTGATGTGACAAAGCCGACCTCGATGTCATCAGAGGTCTTTTGGGAGGGGTACGCATTTACAAATAATGACTCAAACTTCTTACTGCATTTCGGATTTACGGACTGATTGCCGTGATCTCTTGCCGGGCACACTGGACCCTTTCGCTACGCTGGCGGGACCGGCTACAGTCGGCCACGAACGGTCTTTCACGGCGCCACCTGCATCCAACGACATCTAGGGATGGTCTGCAAAACCGGCCCAAGCCTTGCATGATCTGACCCCATGATTG
>NZ_JBMDKG010000101.1:0-3116 GCF_057809595.1 Variovorax sp. FG153 | reverse complement strand
GTTGAGCACGGCGACCAGTTCCATCGGCAGCCTGTCGACCTCGACCTCGACGGGCCTGAGCACGGCCACGAGCAGTATCGGCAGCCTGTCGTCGGGTCTGAGCACGACGAACAGCAGCGTTTCGAGCTTGTCGACTTCGACATCGACTGGATTGAGCACGGCGACCAGCGCCATCGGCAGCCTGTCGACCTCGACCTCGACGGGCCTGAGCACTGCGACGAGCAGCATCGGAAGCCTGTCGTCGGGTCTAAGCACGACGAACAGCAGCGTGTCGAGCTTGTCGACTTCGACGTCGACCGGGTTGAGCACGGCGACCAGTTCCATCGGCAGCCTGTCGACCTCGACCTCGACGGGCTTGAGCACGGCCACGAGCAGCATCGGCAGCTTGTCGTCGGGGCTGAGCACGACGAACAGCCGCGTGTCGAGCCTGTCGACCTCGACATCGACAGGGCTGAGCACGGCGACCAGTTCCATCGGCAGCCTCTCCACGTCGACTTCCACCGGCTTGAGTACGGCAAACAGCCGCATCGATGGCCTGTCGACCGGACTGAGCACCACGACCAGCAGCATCGGCAGCCTGTCGTCGGGCTTGAGCACGACGAACAGCAGCGTGTCGAGCTTGTCGACTTCGACGTCCACCGGCTTGAGCACGACCACGAGCAGCATCGGCAGCCTGTCGACCTCGACTTCGACTGGCCTGAGCACTGCGGCGAGTTCGATCGGTAGCCTCTCGACGTCCACTTCGACAGGCCTGAGTACCGCGACCAGCGCCATCGGCAGCCTGTCGTCGGGTCTGAGCACGACGAACAGCAGTGTGTCCAGCTTGTCGACTTCGACATCCACGGGGCTTAGCACCGCCACGAGCTCCATCGGTAGCCTCTCGACGTCGACTTCGACGGGCCTGAGCACGGCAACGAGCTCGATTGGCAGCCTCTCCACGTCGACGTCCACGGGCTTGAGCACGGCCACCAGCAGCATCGGCAGCTTGTCATCGGGTTTGAGTACGACGAACAGCAGCGTGTCGAGTCTGTCGACATCGACATCGACGGGTCTCAGTACCGCGGCCAGCAGCATCGGTAGTCTGTCTACCTCGACTTCCACCGGCTTGAGCACGGCGAACAGCCGCATCGACGGCCTGTCGACCGGCCTGAGCACCACAACCAGCAGCATCGGCAGTCTGTCTTCGGGCTTGAGCACGACCAACAGCAGCGTGTCGAGCTTGTCGACTTCGACGTCCACCGGCTTGAGCACGGCCACGAGCAGCATCGGCAGCTTGTCCACGTCGACCTCGACAGGCCTGAGCACTGCAACCAGCTCGATCGGCAGCCTGTCGACCTCGGCCTCCACCGGTCTGAGCACCGCCACGAGCTCAATCGGCAGCTTGTCGTCGGGTCTGAGCACGACGAACAGCAGCGTGTCGAGCCTGTCGACTTCGACGTCCACTGGCCTGAGCACTGCGACAAGTTCGATTGGCAGCCTGTCCACATCGACGTCGACCGGTCTGAGCACGGCAACGAGTTCGATCGGCAGCCTGTCGACCTCCACGTCGACGGGTCTGAGCACGGCCACGAGCAGCATCGGCAGCCTGTCCACATCGACGTCTACCGGCTTGAGCACGGCGAACAGCCGGATCGATGGCCTGTCGACAGGACTGAGCACCACGACCAGCAGCATCGGCAGTCTGTCGTCAGGCCTGAGCACGACGAACAGCAGCGTGTCGAGCTTGTCGACTTCCAGTTCCACCGGCTTGAGCACGGCCACGAGCTCGATCGGTAGCCTCTCGACGTCGACGTCCACGGGCTTGAGCACCGCGACCAGCAGCATCGGCAGCCTGTCGACCTCCACCTCGACGGGTCTGAGCACGGCCACGAGTTCCATCGGCAGCCTGTCGACTTCGACCTCCACGGGTCTGAGCACTGCAACGAGCAGCATCGGTAGCCTCTCGACCTCCACGTCGACTGGCTTGAGTACGGCGACGAGTTCCATCGGTAGCCTGTCCACCTCGAGCTCCACGGGCCTGAGTACCGCGACGAGCAGCATTGGCAGCCTCTCGACCTCGACGTCGACCGGTTTGAGCACGGCAACGAGTTCCATCGGCAGCCTGTCGACCTCCACGTCGACGGGTCTGAGCACGGCCACGAGCAGCATCGGCAGCCTGTCCACATCGACGTCTACCGGCTTGAGCACGGCGAACAGCCGGATCGATGGCCTGTCGACAGGACTGAGCACCACGACCAGCAGCATTGGAAGCCTGTCGTCGGGCTTGAGCACGACGAACAGCAGCGTGTCGAGCTTGTCGACTTCCAGTTCCACCGGTTTGAGCACGGCCACGAGCTCGATCGGTAGCCTCTCGACCTCGACGTCCACGGGTTTGAGCACTGCGACCAGCAGCATCGGCAGCCTCTCGACCTCGACGTCTACCGGCCTGAGCACCGCGACGAGTTCCATCGACAGCCTGTCGACCTCGACGTCGACCGGTTTGAGCACGGCCACGAGCTCCATCGGCAGCTTGTCGACGTCCACCTCGACGGGCTTGAGTACGGCAACGAGTTCCATCGGCAGCTTGTCCACGTCGACTTCGACGGGTCTGAGCACCGCCACGAGCAGCATCGATAGCCTGTCTACCTCGACCTCCACGGGTCTGAGCACTGCAACGAGCTCTATCGGAAGCCTCTCGACGTCCACGTCGACGGGCCTGAGCACTGCGACGAGTTCCATCGGCAGCCTGTCCACGTCGACCTCCACGGGCCTGAGCACTGCAACCAGCAGCATCGACAGCCTCTCGACCTCGACGTCGACCGGTTTGAGCACGGCCACGAGTTCCATCGGCAGCCTGTCCACGTCGACTTCGACGGGTTTGAGCACCGCGACTAGCAGCATCGATAGCCTCTCGACTTCGACGTCGACTGGCCTCAGCACGGCAACGAGCTCCATTGGCAGCCTGTCGACCTCCACGTCGACGGGTCTGAGCACAGCGACGAGCAGTATCGATAGCCTCTCGACTTCGACGTCGACTGGATTGAGCACCGCAACGAGCTCGATCGGCAGCCTGTCCACCTCGACCTCCACGGGCCTGAGCACAGCGACCAGCAGCATCGATAGCCTGTCGACCTCGA
>NZ_JBMDKG010000100.1:0-3201 GCF_057809595.1 Variovorax sp. FG153 | reverse complement strand
CAGGTGAAAGACCTGGCAATTCCTTGATTGACTTTGGTTTCTGTGAAGAAACGTCAAAGTTATAGGGTCAAGTGAATAAGAGCACGTGGTGGATGCCTTGGCGATGATAGGCGACGAAGGACGTGATAGCCTGCGATAAGCTTCGGGGAGCTGGCAAATTAGCTTTGATCCGGAGATTTCCGAATGGGGAAACCCACCGAAAGGTATCGCATGATGAATACATAGTCATGCGAGGCGAACCGGGTGAACTGAAACATCTCAGTAGCTCGAGGAAAAGACATCAACCGAGATTCCGAAAGTAGTGGCGAGCGAAATCGGAAGAGCCTGCTAGTGATAGCACAAGACTTATCAGAACGGCTTGGAAAGGCCGGCCATAGTGGGTGACAGCCCCGTACGTTAAAAGACTTGTGTGGTACTGAGCTAGCGAAAAGTAGGGCGGGACACGTGTAATCCTGTCTGAATATGGGGGGACCATCCTCCAAGGCTAAATACTCATCATCGACCGATAGTGAACTAGTACCGTGAGGGAAAGGCGAAAAGAACCCCGGGAGGGGAGTGAAATAGATCCTGAAACCGCGTGCTTACAAAAAGTAGGAGCCCGCAAGGGTGACTGCGTACCTTTTGTATAATGGGTCAGCGACTTACATTCAGTGGCAAGGTTAACCGAATAGGGAAGCCGTAGAGAAATCGAGTCCGAATAGGGCGATCAGTCGCTGGGTGTAGACCCGAAACCAAGTGATCTATCCATGGCCAGGATGAAGGTGCCGTAACAGGTACTGGAGGTCCGAACCGACTAGTGTTGCAAAACTAGCGGATGAGCTGTGGATAGGGGTGAAAGGCTAAACAAACTTGGAAATAGCTGGTTCTCTCCGAAAACTATTTAGGTAGTGCCTCAAGTATTACCTTCGGGGGTAGAGCACTGTTTTGGCTAGGGGGTCATGGCGACTTACCAAACCAAGGCAAACTCCGAATACCGAAGAGTACAGCTTGGGAGACAGAGCACCGGGTGCTAACGTCCGGACTCAAGAGGGAAACAACCCAGACCGCCAGCTAAGGTCCCTAAAATTGGCTAAGTGGGAAACGAAGTGGGAAGGCTAAAACAGTCAGGATGTTGGCTTAGAAGCAGCCATCATTTAAAGAAAGCGTAATAGCTCACTGATCGAGTCGTCCTGCGCGGAAGATGTAACGGGGCTAAGCCAGTTACCGAAGCTGCGGATTTGCAATTTATTGCAAGTGGTAGGAGAGCGTTCTGTAAGCCTGTGAAGGTGCGTTGTAAAGCGTGCTGGAGGTATCAGAAGTGCGAATGCTGACATGAGTAGCGTTAAAGGGGGTGAAAAGCCCCCTCGCCGTAAGCGCAAGGTTTTCTACGCAACGTTCATCGGCGTAGAGTGAGTCGGCCCCTAAGGCGAGGCAGAGATGCGTAGCTGATGGGAAACAGGTCAATATTCCTGTACCGATATACAGTGCGAT
Source organism: Variovorax sp. FG153 (assembly GCF_057809595.1). Taxonomy (NCBI): domain Bacteria; kingdom Pseudomonadati; phylum Pseudomonadota; class Betaproteobacteria; order Burkholderiales; family Comamonadaceae; genus Variovorax; species Variovorax sp. FG153. The sequence goes on along the minus strand of NZ_JBMDKG010000100.1, from coordinate 1,731 downwards.
GTGGGGACGGATCTTAATAGGTCATCCGGGTGTTGGATATCCCGGTTTAGTTGGATGTAGGCGTGCATTAGGCAAATCCGGTGCACATATACCGAGGCCAACGATCGAGCGAGCTTGCTCGCGAAGTGACTGAACGAGGTTCCAGGAAAAGCCACTAAGCTTCAGCTGTATACGACCGTACCGCAAACCGACACTGGTGCGCGAGATGAGTATTCTAAGGCGCTTGAGAGAACTCAGGAGAAGGAACTCGGCAAATTGACACCGTAACTTCGGAAGAAGGTGTGCCCTATTAGTGTGAAGTGAACAACGGAGCATGAATGGGTTGCAAAAAATCGGTGGCTGCGACTGTTTATTAAAAACACAGCACTCTGCAAACACGAAAGTGGACGTATAGGGTGTGACGCCTGCCCGGTGCTGGAAGATTAAATGATGGGGTGCAAGCTCTTGATTGAAGTCCCAGTAAACGGCGGCCGTAACTATAACGGTCCTAAGGTAGCGAAATTCCTTGTCGGGTAAGTTCCGACCTGCACGAATGGCGTAACGATGGCCACACTGTCTCCTCCTGAGACTCAGCGAAGTTGAAATGTTTGTGATGATGCAATCTCCCCGCGGAAAGACGGAAAGACCCCATGAACCTTTACTGTAGCTTTGTATTGGACTTTGAACAGATCTGTGTAGGATAGGTGGGAGGCTTTGAAGCAGGGTCGCTAGATCTTGTGGAGCCAACGTTGAAATACCACCCTGGTGTGTTTGAGGTTCTAACCTAGGTCCATTATCTGGATCGGGGACAGTGCATGGTAGGCAGTTTGACTGGGGCGGTCTCCTCCCAAAGCGTAACGGAGGAGTTCGAAGGTACGCTAGTTACGGTCGGACATCGTGACGATAGTGCAATGGCATAAGCGTGCTTAACTGCGAGACTGACAAGTCGAGCAGATGCGAAAGCAGGACATAGTGATCCGGTGGTTCTGTATGGAAGGGCCATCGCTCAACGGATAAAAGGTACTCTGGGGATAACAGGCTGATACCGCCCAAGAGTTCATATCGACGGCGGTGTTTGGCACCTCGATGTCGGCTCATCTCATCCTGGGGCTGTAGCCGGTCCCAAGGGTATGGCTGTTCGCCATTTAAAGAGGTACGTGAGCTGGGTTTAAAACGTCGTGAGACAGTTTGGTCCCTATCTTCCGTGGGCGCTGCAGATTTGAGGAAGCCTGCTCCTAGTACGAGAGGACCGGAGTGGACACACCTCTGGTGTATCGGTTGTCACGCCAGTGGCATTGCCGAGTAGCTAAGTGTGGAAGAGATAACCGCTGAAAGCATCTAAGCGGGAAACTCGTTTCAAGATGAGATCTGCCGGGGCCTCGAGCCCCCTGAAGAGTCGTTCAAGACCAGGACGTTGATAGGTCAGGTGTGGAAGCGCAGTAATGCGTTAAGCTAACTGATACTAATTGCTCGTGCGGCTTGACCCTATAACTTTGATCAGTCAGATCAAGGTGTTATGCCAAGTTGACGCATTCAAAAATACATTCAAATAACGCCACCGCGCGTGCTGATTCAAAACTCTATGAATTCGCCAGGTTGATCACTCGATCAGCCCGGCAACCCTTTATGCCTGATGACCATAGCGAGTTGGTACCACTCCTTCCCATCCCGAACAGGACAGTGAAACGACTCAGCGCCGATGATAGTGCGGGTTCCCGTGTGAAAGTAGGTCATCGTCAGGCTATTACAGCC
>NZ_JBMDKG010000010.1:0-182829 GCF_057809595.1 Variovorax sp. FG153 | reverse complement strand
GAGGCCCGCGCTCGCGCCGACGCCCGCGATCCAGGCGACGGAGGGACCACGGGAGGCGGTGGGTTCGGCGGGAGAAGAAGACGGGGAGGAAGCGGCGTTCGTGGACATCGGGGCGGGTCGGCAAAGCGTGGATCGTCACGAAGGCTATACCCGCGCCCCGGGGGCCGGAACGATGGAAAAGCGATAACCATATGCGCGAACCGGTCGAGTCCCGGGCCCGGTGCAGACCGGCCGGGGAAGGTGCACAAGCGCCCTGCCCCGTGCTTTGGCGCCTCGATCATTTCCACGTCAGGAATGGCGGCCCTCGCCGGCCTACCATGGTCCGAGGGCCGCGGCTTTTCCTCGACGCCTCCCCTATCACACACAACAGGAGACAACACGTGAATCCGATCGAGCAGAGAACCATCTCGAAGATGAGCTGGCGGCTGTTGCCGCTGCTCATGGTCAGCTACTTCATCGCCTACCTCGACCGCGTCAACCTCGGCTTCGCGGGCGCCGCCATGTCCAAGGACCTGGGCTTCAGCGCGGCCGTGTTCGGCAGCGCGGCCGGCATCTTCTTCATCGCCTACTTCCTGTTCGAGGTGCCGAGCAACATGGCGCTCGAACGCTTCGGCGCGCGCCGCTGGATCGCGCGGATCATGTTCAGCTGGGGCATCCTGTCGGCGGCCCAGGCCTGGGTCGGCGGCTCGACCAGCTTCAACGTCGTGCGCTTCCTGCTCGGCATCGCCGAGGCCGGCTTCTTCCCGGGCGTCATCTTCTACATCACGCTGTGGTTCCCCTCGGCCTACCGCGCGCGCATCGTCGGCTGGTTCATGTTCGCGATCCCGATCTCCACCGTGATCGGCTCGCCGATCTCGGGCTTCATCCTCGACATGGACGGGATGGGCGGCATGCACGGCTGGCAATGGCTGTTCATCCTCGAGGCGATCCCCTCGCTGATCCTGACCTTCTTCGTGCTGTTCTACCTGCCCGACGGTCCGAAGGACGCGAAGTGGCTCACGAACGAGGAACGCACCTGGCTGCAGGGCACGCTCGACGCCGAGCGGCGCAACCGCGAGTCGATCAACCAGATCTCGTGGAAGCAGTCGCTCTTGAACCCGCGCGTGATCGGCCTGGGCTTCGTCTACATGGGCATCACGGTGCCGCTGTACGGCCTGAGCTTCTTCCTGCCGCAGATCATCAAGGGCTTCGGCGGGCTGGGCAACGTGGAGATCGGCTTCATCAACGCCTTCCCCTACCTGGTGGGCGCGATCGCGATGCTGTTCTGGACCCGCGCCTCCGACGCGCGCAAGGAACGCAAGTGGTTCCTGCTGATCCCGCTGGCCTGCATCTTCGTCGGCCTGGTGCTGGCGGCCGAGACCAGCGCGCCGGTGCCGAAGATGGCCGCCGTGACGCTCGCGGCCTTCGGCATCTTCAGTGCCCTGCCCACCTTCTGGACCCTGCCCACCGCGATCCTCAGCGGTACGGCCGCGGCCGCGGGCATCGCCTGGATCAACTCGATCGGCAACCTCGGCGGCTACATCGGCCCGACCATCTTCGGCACGCTCAAGGACCGCATGGGCAACGACATCTACGCGGTGATCTTCCTCGCGCTGCTGGCGGCCGTGGCCTTCGTGCTGGTGCTGATCATCGGCCACGACGCGCGCACCGAGCAGGCCGCGGCGCCCGGCCGCGCCTGAAGCGCGCTCAGGAGGCCGCGCCGGCGCGCCGAGTCGCGTCCGCGGCCCGGACGGCCTCGAGCTTTCGCCAGGCCTCCCAGCACTCCTTCGAGCAGCAGGGCCACCAGCCCAGCGGCCCGACCACCGCCGCGTCGCCGCAGCCGTTGCCGCACCAGCGCAGCACGAAGGACTTGGAGCGGCGGCGCGGCACCGGGCTCGGGGACTGCAGGGATTCGAACGGGGACTGACCGGGGTGCATGGCGGGCGGGGCTTTCTTCGCTGTCTTCGAGGGTCCGAAACGGGACCGACCTCCTGAAGACGAACGAAGAGCGCCAAACCCTCAGTCCTTCGCAAAATTTTTTTACGCCCCTTCAGTACAGCGTGGCCTTCTGCCGCGCCGGCAGCTCGCGGTCGTAGCTCGCGCCGTCGAAGGCGGCATCGGTCAGCGCCGACAGGATCGCGCCGGGCGTGGGCACGTCGGGCCGCGCCTCATCAGGCCGCGGCGCCCACAGCCGCGAACGCTGGATCGCGCGCGCGCACTGGAAGAACACGGTCTCGACCGCGATCTCGATCACGCACTGCGGCGCCTTGCCCTCGACCGCGAAGCGCGCGAGCAGCGCGGGATCGACCGTGAGCCGCGCGCGGCCGTTGACGCGCAGGGTCTCGCCCACGCCCGGGATCAGGAACAGCAGCGCCACGCGCGGATCGGCCACGATGTTGCGCAGGCTGTCGATGCGGTTGTTGCCGCGGCGCTCGGGCATCCACAGCGTCTTCTCGTCCTTTACCGCCACGAAGCCCGGCGGATCGCCGCGCGGCGAGGCATCGAGGCCGTCCGGCCCGAGGGTGGCGAGCACCGCGAACGGCGAGGCTTCGATCAGCGCGCGGTAGGACGGATGCAGCCAGTCGATCTCCTTCTTGAGCGAGGCTTCGCCGGGCTGGCCGAACAGGGCCTGGAGCTGGGCCAGGGTCTGGATCGCGTGCGGGTCGTGGGTCATGACGGTCGATGGTGAAGGGAATCCGGGGAGGGCTCGAGTTTCGCGGCACTGCGCCCGCAGGCGATGGCCATGGCGGCCAGCAGCACCGCCGCCACGCCGTAGACCCAGGCCGACGAGGCAATGGGCAGCAGCAGCCCGGCCAGCACCGGCCCGGCGCCCGCGCCGATGTCGCGCCAGGTCGAGCGCGCGGCCAGCGCCTGCACGCGCTCGGGTCCGGGCGTGCGGTGCGCGACGATGGGCGCGATCAGCGGCAGTTGCAGCGCGCGCAGCACCACGATCAGCGCCGCGCAGCTCCAGAGCCAGCCCAGGCCGAAGCCCACCAGCGCCAGCGCCGTGAGCAGCGACAGGCTCACCAGCAGGCGCTCGGCGCCGAAGCGCTCGGCCATGCGGCCGCCCACGGGGCCGAGCGCGATCTCCGAGAGGTAGCGCATTGCCATCAGCAGGCCGGCCACCACCACCGCCGCGCCCGGCAGCAGGTCCTTGCCGAGGTACGACAGGCCGACGATGAACAGGCCGTCGAGCGCCAGCCCTTCCATGAAGGACCAGCCGTCGAGGCTGTTCGGCCGCTGGAAGCGCCTGGCCGCCATCGAGACCGGATGCGGCGCCGTCGGCAGCCGGCGCGCGGCCAGCAGCCCGAGCAGCGCCACCGCGGCCAGCAACCAGAAGATGGTGCGCGGCCCGCTCCAGTGCGCGAGCAGCGCGCCCAGCGGCAGCGCCACCACCGGCCCGAGCGCGATGAAGGCGCGCGAGCGACCGCTGCGGCGCGCGGCGCCCACGGGGTCGGCCGTGGCCAGCGCCTGCGTCGAGAGGTTGAAGGCCGCGAAGCACAGGCCCCAAAGCAGCCGCAATGGCAGCAGCACCCACAGCCCCGAGAGCGTGGCATAGCCGAGGCAGCACAGCACCGCGCCCGCGACGGCCAGCGTGCAGGTGCGGCGGTCGCCGTGGCGCGCATAGAAGTCGGCCACCCAGCCATAGCCGGCGATGCGCACGAGGCGGTTGGCCGCGAGCAGCAGCCCCGCCTCGGCGAGCGTGACGCCGAACTGCGCGGCATACATCGGCAGCAGCAGGTAGAGCACCACGTCGCCCGGCAGCGCGAGCCCGAGCGAGAGCGCGGCATGGCGGGAGTTGCGGTCGGTGGTGGAGACGGGGGCCGCGAGAGTGGCGGGGGCGGAAGCGTAACGGCGGGAAGAAGAAGACATCGAGCCCGCATCGTGCGCCCGCGGAGCCCGCGCCGACAAACGACATTAACGCGCCGCATGCGTGACAAAATCGCACGCATGCCGTCCCGCGAGCCTCCCCTGAACGCCGTGCGTGCCTTCGCGGTCGCGGCGCGCCACCTGAGCTTCACGCGCGCGGCGCACGAACTCCACGTCACCCACAGCGCGATCAGCCGCCAGATCAAGGGCCTCGAGGCCTTCCTCGGCGTGGCGCTGTTCGAGCGCCGCATCCGCCAGGTCGCGCTGACCGCCGAGGGCCAGCAGTTCTTCGCCGAGGTCGAGCCCGCGCTGACGCAGATCGGCGCCGCCGCGCGTGCCTTGCAGGCGCAGGGCGCGGCGCGCACGGTGCGCATCAACGTGCGGCCCTCGTTCGCGGTGCGCTGGCTGATCCCGCGCCTGCCCTCCTTCGTCGAGCGCCATCCGGACATCGAGCCGCAGGTGGTCACGAGCACCGTGATGCCCGAACAGGTGGCCGACAGCTTCGACATCGCGGTGCGCCGCGGGCTCGAGGGCTGGCCCGGCGCGATCGCGGTGCGGCCCTTCCTCGAGGACGAGGTGCTGGTGGTCGGCGCGCCCGCGCTGTTCAAGGCCCATCCGCTGCGCGACCTGCGCGCGCTGGCCGCGCACGTGCAGCTGTCGGCGCGCACGCGCAAGGAGGACTGGGAGGCCTGGAAGAAGCAGGTCGGCGCGCCACGCGTGCGGCCGGCCGGGCGGCTGCAGTTCGATCACCTGCACTTCGTGCTGCAGGCCGCGGTCGACGGGCTGGGCATCGCGCTCGCGCCGACCTCGCTGGTGTCGCACGACCTCGCCTCGGGCCGGCTGCACTCGCCGCTGCCCGCGCTGCGCATGCGGCTCGAGCGCTACTACTACGGGCTCGCACCGGGCGCGGCGCCCGAGGCGCGGCAGGTGGCGGACTGGTTCGAGGACATGCTTCTCGCGCAGCAGGCCGGCGCGGGCTGATCGACGGACCGGAAGGCGGACAGCCGAACGCAGAGGGCGCGAAGGTTTCGCGAAAGTCGCGGAAGGATTTCCAAAAGGGTCTTCTTTTGCGGGTCCGTTTTCGGCCAGCCCGATGTGGCGCGGTCCACGACCATCGCCTCATGTCCTCCGCCCTGCCCCGTCCCTTTCTCCACCTGGCCCATGCCAACCTCGCGGCGCAGTCGGCCGAGCAGCTCGGCCTGGCCGCGGTGCCGCTGGTCGCGGTAATGTCCTATGGCGCGGGCGCCGCCGAGACCGGCCTGCTCGCGGCCGTGCAGACCCTGCCCTTCCTGCTGCTCGCGATGCCGCTGGGCCTGCTCGCCGATCGCATGCCGCGCCGGCGCCTGATGCTGCGCGCCGAAGTGCTGCGCGCGCTGTCGCTCTTGCTGATGCTCGCCGTGCTGGCGGCGCCGTGGTCGGCGCGCATGGGCATCGCGGGCATGGCGCTGCTGGGCTTCATCGGCGCGATCGGCACCGTGGCCTTCAGCGTCGCGGCCCCGGCGCTGGTGCCCGAACTCGTGCCGCGCGAAGCGCTGGCGCGCGCCAATGGCCGCATCGAGCTGGCGCGCAGCGCGGCCTTCGCGGCCGGCCCCGCCGTGGCGGGCGCGCTCGTGGCCTGGACCGGCGCGGGCGCGGCCTTCGTGCTGGCGGCGGCGCTGTCGGCTGCGGCCGTGGCCCTGCTGTGGAAGCTCCCCGAGCCGGCGCGCCGCATGCCCGCCGCGCGCCATCCGTGGACCGAACTGCGCGAAGGCGCGCGCTTCGTGCTGAGCCATGCCTGGTTGCGGCCGATGCTGCTGACCGGCGCCATCTTCAACATCGCGTGGTTCGTGCTGCAGGCCGGCTACGTGCCGCATGCGGTGCGCGCGCTCGGGCTCGGCGCGCAGGGTGTGGGGCTCACGCTCGCGATGTATGGCGCGGGCATGGTGGCGGGCGCATTGCTCACGCCGCGCATCGCGGCGCACATGAGCCCGGGCCGTGCGATCCGCGTCGGTCCGTTCAGCGCGGTGCTGGCCGCGGTGTTGATGGCGTCGACGCTGCAGTGGTCCAGCGCCGGGCTCGCGGCCTTGTCGCTGTTCGTGTTCGGCGCCGGGCCGATGGTGTGGACCATCAGCTCGACCACGCTGCGCCAGGGCGTGACACCCGCGGGCATGCTGGGCCGCGTCTCGGCCGTGTTCCTCACGGTGAATGCCGGCGCGCGGCCCGTGGGCGCGGCGCTCGGCGCGGGGGCCGGCGCGCTCTGGGGCGAAGCCGGCTGCCTGCTGCTCGCGCTCGCGGGCTTCGTGCTGCAGGCGGCCGTGATCGCGCTCGCGAAGCTCGATGCCGCCCCCTCGGAGGCGGCGTTGCGCAGCCCTACTTGAGCGTCGACCAGACCATCGCGCGGCAGCCCGGCTGGTTGGCGGGCGGCAGCAGGTCGCAGTTGCGCAGCGCCTGTCGCTGGTTGTCGTTGAGGCGGTCGTAGCGATCGCGTTCCCGTTCGCGTTCGCGCTCCCAGCCGCCGCCACCGCCATGGCGGCGGTAGTCGTCGGAGCGGCGGCGCGATTCGATGTCCTGCAGGTTGTCGCGGTCCTGGCGCGAGAGGTTCTCGTTCTGCAGGCAGCGCGCGTAGGCCGGGCTTTCGGGGCGGAAGCCATAGGCCATGCAGTTCTGCTCATCGCGCATGCGCTGTTCGCGCGCATGCTCGCCCGGCGTCACGCAGCCCGCGAGCAGCGTGCCCGCGGCAAGAGCCGCGAGCGCCATGCGCGGCGCGGAAGAACGGAAGGTGCGAAGAAGGAAAAACGGCCTGGGTTCGATACGGTTCACAGTCATTGCCGAACTCTAGGCCGCAGAGTTAGGAATGATCTGAATCAATTCTTAAGAAGCACGTCCTCGAAGAAGGCACCGATCGGCCGTTCGAGGTCGCGCACCTGGACCTCGAGCACCCAGATGCCGTCGCCCGGCACGAAGTCGGCCTCGGCCAGGCGGTGCTTGCCGTAGAGCGCATGCGGAAAGTCCGAGACGCGGTGGCCGGCCGTCTCGCGCACCAATGCGCAGCCCTGCGTGCGCGCAAGCTCGCTCGCGAAGTCGTAGAGCGCGGTGCCACTCAGTCCCTGCCGCCAGGCGTCCTGCGCGCGTTCGAAGATGTCGCGGGCCGCGCGAGTGACGCGCTCGTGGTCTGCATCGGCACCGCGAACGAAGGTATCGCCGTAGTCGCCCTCGTAGCCGTCCCACACCGGACCGAGGTCGACGGTGTAGACGTCGTCTTCGCGCAGGCGCCGCTGGCGATCGACCGGCTCGCGCGAAGTGCGCTGCGTGTCGGGCCCGAAGCGCACATAGGTCGGATGCCAGTTGTAGGCGGCGCCGAGCCGGCGCAGATGCCGGTCGGCGACCGCGATCGCCTCGCCCGTGGTCATGCCGGGCTCGATCAGCGCGGCGATCTGCGGCAGCGCCTCCATCGAGCGGCGGCGCGCCTCGAGGATGCCGTCGCGCGTGAACGTGGCGCCCACCTTCTCCCAGGGATGGCGCACGACCTGCTTCGTGCTCGGCAGAAACACCTCGGAGACGAAGCGCGCCTTCGGCAGCCCCTCGGCCTGCAGCAACGCCCGCGCGTCGCGCACCATGGCCGGGTTGCCGCAGGCATAGACGATGGTCCGCGCCCAGTCGGGCGCGGCCTTCGATGCCGCGTGCTGCACATGCTGCTTGCCCTCCACGCGTGACGACGGCACCGCGGTCCAGCGAAAGCCCGCGTGCACGCGCGCCATCTCGTCGAGCCATGCGGCCGCATAGCAGTCGCCGGCCTCGGCCACGCCCCAGTAGAGCGACACCGTGCGGAACGCGCCGCTCGCGAGCGCCGTCCGCAGGATCGGCCGAACGCCCGCGAAGCCGGTGCCGGTGGCCAGCAGCACGAGGTGCTCGATTCCGTCGGCGGGTGCCTGCCAGACGAAGGCGCCATGGGGCCCTTCGAGCTCGAGCAGGTCCGCGGGCCGCAGCGCCGCGAGACGCTGCTCGGTGAACAGGCCGCCCGGCATGCGGCGGATATGGAACTCGAGCCGGTTCGCTTCGCCCTCTTCCGACGGCCGGTTGGCGATCGAGAAGCTGCGGCGCTCGCCGTCCTCGAGCACGAACTGCGCATGCTGGCCTGGCGCGCAGCGGAACGGCTCGGCGCTCTGCAGCTCGACCACGAGCCGCGTGACCTTGGCCGTGAGCGGTTCGCAGACCAGCACCTTGGCCGAATGCCGCGATGGCGCGAGCGCCGGCGCGCTCCAGTGCGCGAAGCGCAGCCGCAGGTCGCTGGTGGCGCGGCATTGGCACATCAGCAGTTCGCCCGCGTCGACCTGGTAGGCCGCCTCCGAAGGCGGCGCGATGCGCTCGACGCCGCCTTCGAGCAGCTGCGCGCGGCACGAACCGCATTCGCCGCGCTTGCAGGAGAACGGCACGGCCACGCCCTGCGCCAGCGCCGCGTCGAGCAGGCTGCCCGCGCCATCGAGGGGAAATCGCGGGCCCTCGGGCGCGAGGGTGCAGAAGAAATGCGTGGGGTTCGTCGTCATGGGGAGCTACGTGGGAGGAATGCCTTGGACGCGAATCTAAATAGAATGTGGTCTTGCCTGTAGATCCATTTCGGAGAAAGCGATAAGGCCACTTTCCAGCCCCCCGCAGGCCCGGCGCACGCCATCGAACCTCGATCTCGCGACGGAACCACCGCGCGAGGGCGAAGCCAAGCAGGCCTGGATCTACCGCCAGATCCGCGCCCGCATCCTCGACGGCGCGCTGGCCAGGGGCGCGCGCCTGCCCTCCACCCGGCAACTGGCGCAGCGCTGGCAGGTATCGCGCATGACCGTCGACGCGGCCTACGACCAGTTGCGCAGCGAGGGCTACCTGGTCAGCCGGGCCGGATCGGGCACCTATGTGGCGGCGCAGGTGCCCGACCGCTTCTTCGAGGTCGGCGACGCGAAGCGGCGCCCGGCCACGCCCCGCTCGCGGCCGGCCTGGAAGACCGACATGGCGCCGCTCGCCGCCACCGAGGCCCACCAGGCCTTCATGGCGCGCGTGGCCGATCCGGCGCTGTTCCCGCTCGATCTCTGGCGCCGCGCGTTGCAGGCCAGCGCGCGGCGCGTGACCGCGGCGCAACTCGGCGACGACGACCCCTTCGGACTGCCCGAGCTGCGCGAGCAGATCGCCGGCTACCTCGGGGTGGCACGCGGCATCGCCTGCGAGGCCGAGCGGATCGTGATCGTCTCGGGCATCCGCGAAGGGCTCGACCTCTGCGCGCGGCTGCTGCTCGCGCCCGGCGACAAGGTCCTGCTCGAGGACCCCGGCTACCTGCATGCCGCGCCGATCTTCGGCCAGCACGGGCGGCAGGCGGTCCCGGTGCCCATCGATGCCGAGGGTTTCCCGGTCGCGCATGCGCGCCAACATCCCGATGCGCGGCTCGCGCATGTCACGCCCGCGCACCAGTCTCCCAGCGGGATCACGATGCCCGTGTCGCGCCGGCTCGAACTGCTGTCGTGGGCCGAAGCCGCGCAGGCCTGGCTGGTCGAGGACGACTACGACAGCGAGTTCAGCTACGACAGCGCCCCGCTGCCCGCCCTCAAGAGCCTCGATGCGGCCGACCGCGTGATCCACTGCGGCAGCTTCAACAAGACCCTGTTCGGCGCGCTGCGCATCGGCTACATGGTGCTGCCGCGCGCGCTGGTCGCCGACTTCCGCCGCGCCCGCCACATCGCCGGGCGCTCCACCGGCGTGATCGAGCAGATGGCGCTGGCCCGCTTCCTCGAGAGCGGCGACTTCGCGCGCCATGTGCGGCGCGCGCGCCTGGTCTATGCGCGGCGCCGCGATCTCGTGCTCGGCGGCCTGCGGGCAGCGCTCGAGCCCGCGCGGCTGCATGTCACCGGGGAACACGCGGGCTTCCACCTCGTGTGGTGGCCGCCGCCAGACATGGCGCTCGAGCCGTTCCTGCGCGCGGCCGCGCGGCAAGGGCTGCGCTTCCAGTCGATCTCCGATTTCTGCCGGCGCAAGGACCTGCCGCCGGGGCTGGTGATCGGCTACACGGCGATGGACGACGCGGCGCTGCGCCGGCACGTGGACGAGCTGCGGCGGCTGATCCAGAGCGCCTGACGCGGCCGTGCCTTTGCATCGTCCTGTCATCAAGGCCCTCTAAAAGGCGAGCGAGACGGTCCGCGAATCCGCAATCGCCGCCGCCCCCGCGGCCAGTTGGAGGAGAACATGAACGAGCCCGCCCACATCGGTGTCGCCGCGCGCCTGCGCATCCAGCAGCAGGCCGAACAGATCCAGCGCTCGCTCGACGCGATCGGCGCCGGCCGACCCGGCGACGCCGAGCCCGAGATGCTGCGCCGCAGCGCCGTGCTGCAGCGACGGATCGGCCTGCCCGTGCAGGAGGCCGCGCGCGAGGCGCCGCATTCGGGCGCGGAGAAGGTCTGGGGCAAGACGATCGACTTCGTCGATGTCGCGTTCCTGCAGCGCGGCGCCTATGCGGCACGCGCCGTGGCTCGGATCGCGGCGCGCGACGGCCAGGGCCTCGGCACCGGCTTCATGATCTCGCCCGTCCTGTTCCTCACCAACAACCACGTGATCGGCTCCAAGGCCGACGCAGCGGACCTGCTGGTGGAGTTCGACTACGAGCGCGACCTCGCGGGGCGCCCGCGCGTGCCCACGCGCTTCGCCTTCGCGCCCGAGGCCTGCTTCCTCACCAACGACCAGGACGACCTCGACTACACCGTGCTGGCGGTCGGCGGCCGCCTGAGCGGCCCCGGCACGCTCGCGGGCTACAGCTTCCTGCCGATCTCCGCGGCCCGCGACAAGCATCAGCTGGGCGACCACGCCAACATCGTCCAGCATCCCGACGGGCGCCTGAAGGAGGCCGTGCTGCGCGAGAACCAGCTGGTCTCGCGCGCGAGCACCACGCTGCACTACGTGGCCGACACCGAGCCCGGTTCTTCCGGCTCGCCGGTCTTCAACGTGCTGTGGCAGGTGATCGCCCTGCACCACTGGGGATCGCCGCACCGCGACCTGCTCGACCAGAACGGAAAGCGGATCGCCAAGACGGTCAACGAAGGCATCCGGATCAGCGCCATCGTGACCGACATGAACACGCGCAAGAGCGGCCTGCCGGCGCGCGAGCGCGAGAAGATCACCGAGGCCATCGCCGCGGGCCTGGACCCGCAGGTGGTCTCGTCCGTCGAGTCCGCGCTGGCCGTGGCGCATGACGCGTCGCTCGGTGCATCGGTCGACGTGGCCAGCGACGGCACGGCGACCTGGACCATCCCGCTGCGCGTGAGCGTGCAGCTGGGCGGCTACCCGGCCCGCGGCCCCGCGCAGGACGCCGCACCGCAACTGCCCGCCGCTGCAATGCCGCCGGGCACCGGCGAAGAGGCACGGGTCCAGGTCGATCCGGACTACGGCAACCGCGACGGCTACCAGCCCGACTTCCTGCCCGGCGTTGCCGTTCCCCTGCCCAAGCCACGCGGCGCGGCGGCCCTGCGCGCGGTCTCCGTCAACACGCGTCCCAAGGCGGGCCGGCCCAGGTACGAGCTGCCGTACGAGCACTTCAGCGTGGTGATGCACAAGAAGCGGCGGCTGGCCTGCTTCACCGCCACCAACATCGACGGACGGCTGGCCAAGAGCTACGACCGCAGCACCGGCGTCATCGCCGCCTTCCATCCGGGCGAGAAAGAAGCGGACGAGACCCCGGAGGCCAGCGAGCTCTGGTTCATCGATCCGCGCATCCCCGAGGAAGAACAGACCCCGCCCGCGCTGTACGCGGGACAGACGGCCTACGACGCGCAGGGCGCGGCCATCGTCGACAAGCGCAAGGCGGACCATGCGAACCGGATCTTCCAGCAAGGCCACCTGACGCGCCGGCAGGATCCGCTCTGGGGCCCGGACGACATCGTCGTGCGCGCCAACGCCGACACCTTCCACGTGACCAACCGGTCGCCGCAGGTGGGCTTCTTCAACATGGGCAAGAGAAAGCCGGGCGCCGAAGCCGCCGCGCACGCGGGCGGCACGCTGTACTGGCGCGCGCTCGAGGACTTCGCGCTCAACAACGCGGTGGCGGACCAGGCGCGCGTGAGCGTGTTCACCGGACCGATCTTCGACGACGAGAACGACATTCCCTGGGACCGCGGCATGCCCGAAATGGCCGGGTTCAAGGCCCCGCGCGAGTACTGGAAGATCGTTCTGCGCGTGGAGGACGGCCAGTTGCGGGCGACCGCCCTGAGCATCGACCAGACGCCGCTCATCGACTACGTGCCCGAGGCCACGCTGTCCGAAGCGGCCCTGGCGCGCGTGAGCTTCGAGAAGGTGAAGCGCTACCACGTGAGCATCGCGGAACTGGAGCGCAGGACCTCCCTCGATTTCGGCGCGAAGGTGCGAGCTGCCGACACCCATCGGGGCGGGGAACGGCGCGAGGTCGCGTCCTTGAGCCAGCTGCTGAACGTTGCTAGAACAGGGACGCCATCCCGTTCGGCCGCGCGCCCTCGATATCGAGCATCCTGAGCTTGGTCAGCGCCCCGCCGCCGGCCGAGAAGCCGCCGGGCTTGTTGCCGGCCGCCAGCACGCGGTGGCATGGCACCACGGGCGCGAAGGGATTGAGGCCCATGGCCTGGCCCACCGCGCGCGCCAGCGTCCTGTCGCCCAGTTCCTCGGCGATCTCGCCGTAGGTGCGCGTGTGGCCCGGCGGAATGCGCCGCGCGAGCTCGTAGACGCGTCGATGGAAGTCGGACAGGCCGCGCATGTCGAGCACGATGTCGCGCAGGTCGTCCTGCGCGCCTTCGAGCAGGGCCTGTACCGCCGCGATGGCGCGTCGCGCCTCGGCATTCGGCTCGGCCTCGGGCAGCGCCGGGAAGCGCTGGCGCATGCGACGGCGCGCGGGCTGTTCGGTGGGGTCGTCCTGCGGCAGTTGCACGCCGACCAGTCCTTGCGGCCCCCAGGCGATGCCGCAGACGCCGAGCGCGGTATCGAACACGGCGAAGCCGGCGTTCATGCGGGCTCCAGCGCATGCTGACGCGAGGCCAGCACGGCGCCGAGCCACAGCGCGATCGCCGACCCCACGAGGCCGCGCGCCAGCCCGCCCGGGCCGTCGGAGATCCAGCCGGTGATGGTCGGGCCCACGATCTGGCCGAAGGCGAACACGATGGTGAAGACGCTGATGCCCTGGGCCCAGCGCGAGGACGGCAGGTTGTGGCGCACCAGCGCGGTGGTCGAGGCCACCACCGAGAGGAACACGCCGCCAAACAGCAGCCCCGAGACCAGCGCGACGGGCGCCGAGGCGCTGAGTACCGGCAGCAAGGTCGCCACGCCCAGCAGTCCGTTGAGCAGCGCCTGCGGCTGCCCGCCGCGGTAGCGGTCGAGCAGGCCGGCCCACAGCCGCGACGAGGCGATGCAGGCGATGCCCAGCAGCGCATAGAACAGCGTGACGAAGCCCGCGCTCGCGCCCTGCTCGCGCAGCAGCGCGATCACGAAGGTCATGTAGCCGATGTAGCCGATGCCGAAGAAGCCATAGCCCGCGAGCGCCCAGCCGAAACGCCGCAGCGCGACCGGCGCGCCGGGTGCGGCACCGGGCGCCGCGGCGGCGGGCACGGGCGCGGGCCGATCGGGCAGCGCGCGGCCGGCCCAGGCCAGCAGCACGGTCGCCACGCCGCTGGCCACCGCCAGCGCCCACCAGGCCCAGGCCCAGCCATGCGGCTCGCCCGCCGCGGCCTGCAGCACCTGCGGCACGAGCAGCGCCGAGGCCAGGATGCCGAAGCCGGTGCCGCCGTAGTAGATGCCCAGCAGCAGGCCGCCGCGCGAGGCGTCGGCCTCGCCGAGCCGCGCGGCCATCAAACCGCCCGCCACGAACACCCAGGCGCTCGCGATGCCCGCGAGCAGCCGTTGCAGCAGCAGCGCGGGCGCCGCGGTGACGAAGCCGCTGCCGGCCATGAACAGGCTCGCGAGCACCGCGCCCACCACCAGCAACCGGCTCACGCCGAAGCGCCGCATCAGCGCCGGCGTGACCAGCGCGCCGGCCAGATAGCCGACCGCGTTGGCGGTGTTCATGCCGCCCGCCAGCGCATAGCTCCAGCCGAGGTCGTCGCGCATCGGCGGCAGCAGCAGCGCATAGGCGAAGCGCGTGATGCCGAGCGAGACGGCCGCGCCCATCGACAGGGCGAAGGCCAGCCGCAAGGTGGGCGGCACGGGGGCGGAGGAAGTCAGGGTGGTCGACATCGGGCGGTGCGCGGGGGATGCACCATTCTGCGGCAGCCGGCGCCGCCGCGCTGTCGCGCCCGTCGCGGCCACTCAGTGCCCGTGGCTCATGCTCGCGCAGTCGCCCGGTTCGACGCGGCAGCGCCGGGCCAGGACCTCGACCGCCTGGCGGCGCTGGGCCAGGACCGGCGGCGCGCGAAACGGCGCCAGGATCTCGGCCAGCGACAGGCTCACGCCGTTCTTCATGACGTGCTCCACGGCCGCCGCCGCCTTCAGGTCCTCGAGCGGATTGCCACGCACCATCACCAGGTCGGCCAGCTTGCCGACCTCCACGGTGCCCAGGTCGCCATCGACCCGGCTCATCCGCGCGGCGTCGATGGTCAGGCTGCGCAACGCCTGGTGGTTCGACCCCACCAGGCCGGCCGCGCGCAGGTTGGTGTGCAGCGCGATGCCGGGCGCCACCAGCGGCGTGTCGGAGCCGATCGCCAGCCAGCCGCCGGCGCGCCGGACCTTGGCGACCTGCTCCGCCTCCTGGCGCACCGCCTGCAGCATGCGCTCGCCGGGCACCGCGGTGCCGGCCAGGGCCGGCAGGAAGCTCGGCGGAATCAGCAGCCCGACCCGCTCGTCGGCGAGCATCGCCGCGTCCTGCCCCACCAGCGCCAACGAGGCGAACGAGGTCTCGACCAGCGGCATGCCGGCCTGCGCGTACAGGTCGTGCACGTCCTGGTAGCTGATGCCGCCAGTCGATTTCGACCAGCCGTAGCCCATGCGCTCGGTGGCCGACAGGTGCGTGGTGCCGCCGATGCCGGCGGCCGCGCCCGGTGCCACCAGGTGCGTGCCGGTCGGCACGCCCATGTCGAGCCCGGCCTGCGCGATCCTCGCCATGACCGGGATCGGCGCGCGCACATAGGACTTCAGGTAGTCGACGCCCATCGTCCTGGCCTTGGCGATCTCCAGGTCGGCCACTTCTGGCGTACGCAGCGTGCGCGAGAAGCCATAGGAGACCCGGTTGCCTTCCAGCAGCTGCGACGACGCGAACAGGCGGGGCCCGACGAGCTTGCCGGCGTTGAGCGCCTCGCGCATCTCGATGCCCTGGTGCAGCGCGTTCCCGACCGACTGCACCGAGGTGACGCCATAGGCCAGCATCGATGCGGCCACCTGGCCGAATCCGACATCCAGCGCATGGAAGTGGGAATCCCACAGGCCCGGCATCACCGTGAGCGCCGACGCGTCGATGAACCGCGCCGCGGCGCGGGCCGCCGCCGGGTCGTGCGGACGGATCGCGACGATGCGGTTGGCCTCGATCACGATGTCGACGTCGCTGCGCAGGCTTTCGCTGTTGCCGTCCCACAGGCGCCCCGCGCGCACGATCGTCGTGCCCTTCGGGCTCGCCTGCGTCCACGAGAGCGTTACCGGCACGTCCGTCGCGCCCGATCCGTCGGCGGCGATGGTCTTGAGCTTGTCGGCGGCCTTGTAGAGGATGGTGCGCGAGTCGCCCGCCCACGACGGCAGGTCGGCCGCCTCGCGCGTGATCGCCACCGCCGGCCCCGCGGGCGCGCCGCTCGGCTGGAGCGGCATCACGTGCAGCACCGAATCCATGATGAAGGCGACCTTGGTGCCGTCGGGCGAGACGCTCGCGGCGCCCTCGTCGCGGTCGGAGACATGCCGCGGCGCTTCGGCCACCGCGTGGAGGGTGCTGGTCCGGCCCGCGATGTCGATCACGCGCAGCTTGTTGTAGCCCTCGCGGAAGCGGTTGTTCACGCGCTCGTTGTCGACCAGCAGCACCTTCTTGCCGTCGGGCAGCCAGGACGGCCGGCTCACCAGCGGCCCGCTCGCCGTGACGACGCTGCGGGACGTGCGCGAGGCCATGTCCCAGATGTCGATCTGCCCCGCGCTGGTGCTGTAGGCGATGCGATCCCCGGCGGGCGACATCTTCGGCGCGTACATCGACTGGGCGCGGACCGCGGCCAGCCTCGTGCGCTTCATCGAGCCGATCTCGATCTGGTCGATGGCCAGCGCGCCCGCGTTGTCCTTCTCGGTGGAGAAGTAGACCGACAGCCCGTCGGGCGTGAACTGCGGACCGGCGTCGCGCGCGGTGTCGTGGGTCAGGCGCACCGGTGCCTGGCCGATCCGCATCACCCAGACGTCGTTGAGCGCAACGAAGGCCACGCTGCGCCCGTCCGGCGAGATGACCGGCGCGCTGATGCCGCGGACCGGCTGCGGACCCATGATGTCGAAGCCGTGGTCCTTGCCCTGCCCGGGCACGGGCCGGCGCACCGTCAGCGTCGCGCCGAAAGGCACGCTGGTCGGCTCGGCGCCCTTCGCGTCGCGGATGCGGATGCGCCCGTCGGCCGTGTACATGAAGCGGCCATCCGCCAGGTGGCGCACCGGGAACGGAAACAGGTCCTCGCCCGCGGCCACGTCCTGGCCGCCGACCGTCAGCGCGCGGCGCTCGTTCTGGAACACCAGGCCCTTCCCGTCCGGCGTCCATGCGGGCATGGTGCCGGTGGCGACACGCATCGGCGGCTCGCCGCCGTCGATGCGCTTCGTATGGATGGCCGCCCCGGCCACGAAGGCCAGCTGCTTGCCGTCGGGCGACACCGCTGGGTTGCTCTCGGCACCGGGCCCCGTGGTGAGCGCCGCATAGTCGGTCCCGGCGAGCGAGACGCGCCAGATCTTGTACTGCCCGTCGTTGCCTCGGTCCGAGGCGAAGACCAGGCTGCGGCTGTCGGGTGTCCATGCCGGCTCGCGATCGTCGTGGGGACCGCCGGTCACGCGCCGCAGCTCGGCGCCATCGGGCTTGACGACCCAGAGGCGGTAGTTGCCCTCGGCGTCGTAGTTCTGAAACGCGATCCACTGGCCATCGGGCGACCAGGCCGGCGCGGTCGGCTCCATCTCCCAGCCCGTCACGCGCCTGGCGTTGCCTCCGCCCATCGGGATGATCCAGAGCGCCCCCAGGGCCGTGAACGCGACCTGCCGGCCATCGGGCGACGGCGCAGCCGCCATGTTGGTGCCCTCGTGGAAGTTCACCGACACGTCGCGGGTCGCACCCCGCAGGGTGTTCAGGCTCGTGACCGGCAAGGGCACCGCGACCGGCGCGTCGCCGGGCGGACCGAATGCGGCAGCGATCCGTCCGCCGTCGTTGCCGCCGCCGCAGCCGGCCATCGTCCCGCAGGCGATGGCGAGCACGCCGAGCCGGACCGTGCGCGCGCGAGGTGGACGAGGCCGGCAGGGTGCGCGCGGCGCCGCGAACGAAACCAGTGGGCGTGCAAGGGCCATCGCATGCTTTCGCATGGTCATGGTTGTCTCCGATTCTTCTTTTCCGCAACTGCGTTGCGGTTCGCACGCGAGGTGGATCCGTCGCGCGGGCGGATTCTTTGCATCGCCACTGACAATCAACTTACGAGAATTCATTGAAGAATTCAATGCCCCGAGGCATGGGGCGCCGCACGCGCGAAGGGGGCCGCCGACGGCCGCCGCTCAGTGCGCCGCGGCGTCCGCGTGCACCAGCAGCCGCTCGAGCAGCACCGCCACGTGCACCGCCTCGCGCTGCGCGCCATCGGCGATCTGGTGCCGGCAGCTCGTGCCGTCGGCCACGACGATGGCGCCGGGCTTGGCACGGATCGCGGGCAACAGGCTGGCTTCGGCCATGCGCATCGAGACCTCGTAGTGGCTGGCCTCATAGCCGAAGCTGCCGGCCATGCCGCAGCACGAGCTCTCGATCAGTTCGGGCGCGGCGCCCGGGATCAGCTTCAGCACCTCGAGCACCGGGCTCACCGCGCCGAAGGCCTTCTGGTGGCAGTGGCCGTGCAGCAGGATCGGCGCCTCGGCCGGCTTGAGCGCGAGCTCGAAACGGCCGGCGCGGACCTCGCGCGCGACGAACTCCTCGAACAGCAGCGCCTGCTTGGCCACGGTCTCGGCCTTCTCGCCGAAGCCCATCACCAGGGTCTCGTCGCGCAGCGTGAGCAGGCACGAGGGCTCGAGGCCCACCACCGGCACGCCCGCGCGCGCCAGCGGCAGCAAGGCATCGATCAGGGCCTCGGCCTTGCGCTGGGCCTCCTCCACCATGCCGCTGGCCAGATAGGTGCGGCCGCAGCAGTGGTGCGCGCCACGCTTCTCGACCGTGTGCAGCACATAGCCCGCGGCCTGCAGCACGCGCGCGGCCGCGAGCGCGTTCTCGCTCTCGAAGGTGCCGTTGAAGGTGTCGACGAACAGCACCGCGGCCTTGCCGCCGCGCCGCGCGATCGCCAGCACGGTGTCGCGGTCGGCGAACAGGCCGGGCTCGCGGTCCTTGGCGCGCCAGAAGGTGTCGCCGCGCCAGGCCGGCAGCGAACGCTTCGCCGAGAAGCCCAGCAGCTTCTCGCCGAGCCAGGCGGCGCCCGGCACGCTGTTGCGCAGGTTCAGGAGCCACGGCAGCCGGCTCGCGCGGTGCGCGTAGTCGGGCAGCCGCGCCACCAGCCGGTCCTTGAGCGTGTGGCCGTGGCGCCGCTTGTAGTGGGCCAGGAACTCGATCTTCATCTTGGCCATGTCCACGCCGGTCGGGCAGTCGCGCTTGCAGCCCTTGCAGCCCACGCACAGGTCCATGGTCTCGTGCAGGGCCTCGCCGGTGAAGGCATCGGGGCCGAGCTGGCCCGACAGCGCCAGCCGCAGCGTGTTGGCGCGGCCGCGCGTGAGGTGCTGCTCGTCGCGCGTGACGCGGTAGCTCGGGCACATGGTGCCGGCGTCGAACTTGCGGCAGTGGCCGTTGTTGTTGCACATCTCGACCGCCTTGGCCAGGCCGCCGGTGCTGTCGCCGCCGGTGCCGGGCGCGGAGGTCTGCTCGGTCACCGGGTCGGCATTCACGTTCCAGGCCGACCAGTCGAGCACCGGCTTGAGTTCGATGCGGCGATAGGGCCTGGGCGCGGTCGGCGGCGCGAAGCGGAACAGCGCGCCGTCGTCCATGCGCGGCGGGTCGATGATCTTGCCGGGGTTGAACAGGCCGACGGGATCGAGCTTGTGCTTGATCGCGCGGAAGGCCTCGTTGATCGCGGGCCCGAACTGCCACTCGATCCATTCGCCGCGGCACAGGCCGTCGCCGTGCTCTCCGCTGAAGGCGCCCTTGTACTTGCGCACCAGCGCCGAGGCCTCCTCGGCGATCGATCGCATCTTGGCGCCGCCATCGGCGCGCATGTCGAGGATCGGCCGCACATGCAGGGTGCCGACCGAGGCATGCGCGTACCAGGTGCCGCGCGAGCCGTGGCGCGCGAACACCTCGGTCAGCGCGTCGGTGTACTCGGCCAGGTGCTCGAGCGGCACGGCGCAGTCCTCGATGAAGCTCACCGGCTTGCCGTCGCCCTTGAGGCTCATCATGATGTTGAGGCCGGCCTTGCGCACCTCCCAGAGGTTCTTCTGGCGCGCCTCGTCGGGCATCTCGACCACGCTGCCCGGCAGGCCCAGGTCGCCCATCAATTCGACCAGTCGTGCCAGCGCCTGCAGCAGCGGCGCCTTCTCGGCGCCCGAGAACTCCACCAGCAGGATCGCGGCCGGCTTGCCGATCAGCGCGGTCTGCACCGTGGGCTTGAAGGCCGGGTTCGCGAGGCTCAGCTCGATCATCGTGCGGTCGACCAGCTCGACCGCGGTGGGTCCGAGCTTGACGATGTGCTGCGCGGCATCCATGGCCGCATGGAAGGTCGGGAAGTTGACGATGCCCAGCACCTTGGCGCGCGGCAGCGGCGCCAGCTTGAGCGTGAGGCTGCGCGTGTAGGCCAGCGTGCCCTCGGCGCCGATCAGCAGGTGCGCGAGGTTCACGCTGCCGTCGGCCGTGTAGGGCTTCTCGCTCTGGTTGTCGAAGATGTCGAGGTTGTAGCCGGCCACGCGGCGCATCACCTTGGGCCAGTTCGCCGCGATCGCCTCGCGGTGCTGGCGCGCGAGGCCGCGCACGAACTGCGCGATGCCCGCGGCGCGCACGCCCAGCGTGCCCACGGGCCCGAAGTCCACCAGCTCGCCGCTCGACAGCCAGGCGCTCGCGCCGAGCACGTTGTGCACCATGTTGCCGTAGGCGATGGAGCGCGAGCCGCAGGAGTTGTTGCCGGCCATGCCGCCGAGCGTGGCCTGGGCGCTGGTCGACACGTCGACCGGATACCAGAGGCCGTGCGGCTTGAGCTGCGCATTGAGGTGGTCGAGCACCAGCCCTGGCTCGACGGTGGCGGTGCCCGCTTCGAGGTCCAGGTCGAGCACGCGCCGGAAATGCTTGCTGTTGTCGATCACCAGCGCCGCGCCCGTGGTCTGGCCGCACTGGCTGGTGCCGCCGCCGCGCGCGAGCACCGGCACCTTGAGCTCGCGCGCCATGTCGATGGCGGTGGCGATGTCGCGCTCGGTCTTCGGCACGAAGGCGCCGACCGGCGTGATCTGGTAGATCGAGGCGTCGGTGGCGTAGCGGCCGCGCGAACCGGCGTCGAACAGCACCTCCCCTTGCGTCTCGGCGCGCAGGCGGCGCGCGAGCGCCTCGCAGGTGTCGTTGGGCGGCAGGACGGTTCCGGCGGGCTGGATGCGGCTGGCGGGTTCGATGAGCATCGGGGGTTTTTCTTTGGGGGGACAGCGCGCTCAGGGCGCCTTGGAACGGGTCTTCTTCGCGGGCGGATAGATCTCGCCCTCGCGCAGCAGCTCGAGCACGGTGTCGCGCTTGCGCAGCACGTGCGCGACCAGCACCTTGCGCATGGCGGCGGCATCGCGCGCGGCCAGCGCCTCGATCATCTGTTCGTGCTCGGCCACGGCGCTCTTCCACTTGGCCTCGTTCTGGTTGGTGCGAAAGCGCAGCGACTGCACGCGCGCATTGATCGAGCGGTAGGTGTTCGACAGCACCGGGTTGCCCGCGGCCTCGTTGATCGCCGAATGGATGCGCGCATTGAGCCGGTAGTAGCCCGAGAGGTCGTGCCGCGCATAGCAGGCCAGCATCTCGTAGTGCAGCGCGCGTACCTCGGACAGCTGCTCCTCGGTGATGCGGCGCGCGGCCAGTTCGCCCGACATGCCCTCGAGCATGGACAGCACCTCGAAGGTGTCGATCACGTCGGCCTCGGTGAGCTTGACCGCCACCGCGCCGCGGTTGGGCAGCAGGTCGACCAGGCCCTCGGCCGCGAGCAGCTTGATCGCCTCGCGCAGCGGCGTGCGCGAGACGCGCAACTGCAGGCAGAGCTCGCGCTCGTTGAGCTTGGCACCGGGCGCGATCAGGCCTTCGACCAGCATGGTGCGCAGCCGCGCCGCGACCTGGTCGTGCAGCGCGAGGCGGGAGATTTCGATGATTTCGGCGGTCATGGGATGCGTTCTTTGGGCCTCGTGATTGCATTTTGAATGCAAAAAAGAAGAGCTACAACCTTTGATATTGAGGGTAAACCAGCAGAACAAAATGAATTTTGAATGCAAAACTGGCGCCGAAAGGACCCGCCATGCTGCAACTCGACCTCCATCCCACCGGCCGTCACTTCCTCCAGATCCCCGGCCCCAGCCCGGTGCCCGACCGCATCCTGCGGGCCATGAGCCTGCCCACCATCGACCACCGCGGGCCCGAGTTCGGCACGCTGGGCCTGAAGGTGCTCGGCGGCATCCAGCAGATCTTCAAGACGAAGCACCCGGTCGCGATCTACCCGGCCTCGGGCACCGGCGCCTGGGAGGCCGCGCTCGCCAACACGCTGAGCCCGGGCGACCACGTGCTGATGTACGAGACCGGCCACTTCGCCTCGCTGTGGCAGAAGATGGCCACGCGCCTGGGCGTGTCGACCGAGTTCCTCGCCTACGCGGGCAGCGACGACCAGCTGCCCAACGCGCCGAGCTGGCGCCGCGGCGTGCAGGCCGAGCTGATCGAGGCACGGCTGCGCAAGGACACCGAGAAGAAGATCAAGGCCGTGTGCGTGGTGCACAACGAGACCTCGACCGGCGTCACCTCCGACATCGCCGCGGTGCGCCAGGCCATCGACGCGGCCGGCCATCCGGCCCTCTTGATGGTCGACAGCATCTCGGGCCTCGCGAGCGCCGATTTCCGCCATGACGAATGGGGCGTGGACGTCACGGTCAGCGGCTCGCAGAAGGGCCTGATGCTGCCGCCGGGCATCAGCTTCAACGCGCTCTCGCCGCGCGCGCTCGAGGCATCGAAGGGCGCGAAGCTGCCCAAGGCCTTCTGGGCCTGGGACGAGATCGTCGAGATGAACAAGGACGGCTACTGGCCCTACACGCCCAACACCAACCTGCTCTACGGCCTCTCGGAATCGCTCGACATGCTGTTGGGCGAAGGGCTGGACAACGTGTTCGCGCGCCACCGCCGCTGGGCCGCGGGCGTGCGCGCCGCCGTCCAGGCCTGGGGCCTGCCGATCCAGTGCGCCGACCCGGCCGTCTATTCGCCGGTGCTCACGGGCGTGATCACGCCCGAGGGCGTCGATGCCGATGCGCTGCGCCGGCTGATCCACCAGCGCTTCGACCTCTCGCTGGGCACGGGCCTGGGCAAGCTCAAGGGCCGCATGTTCCGCATGGGCCATCTCGGCGACAGCAACGACCTCACGCTGGTGGCCATGGTCGCGGGTGTCGAGATGGGCATGAAGCTCACCGGCATCAAGCTGGCCGGCAGCGGCGTGCAGGCGGCGATGGACCATTTCGCGAGCCACGCGGCCGCGCCGGTGGCGCTGAAGAAGGCCGCCTAGCGACACAGGGAGCCTCGATCGATTCCAGGCCGCAGCGCGCCGCTCGAACGGCGCGGCGGCCTCGGCGCGAGGGCCGCACGGACATGCGCCCTTCCCGCCCCGCATCCGACACCCCCATCCATCCACGGAGACAAGCACGATGCAACGACGTTCCCTGATCCAGGCCGCGACCGCCGCGGCCGCCACGCTGGGCGTGCCCCGGCTGTTCGCGCAGGACTGGCCCAACGCGCCGGTGCGCATCGTGGTGGGTTTCCCGCCGGGCGGCGGCACCGATGCGCTGGCGCGCGTGGTGGCGCAGAAGCTCACCCAGATGTGGAACCAGCAGGTGATCGTCGAGAACAAGGCCGGCGTGGCCGGTGTGCTCGCCGCCGACTACGTGGCGCAGCAGCCGAGCGACGGCAGCACGCTGCTGATGGCCCACATCAACAGCCACGCGCTCGCGCCCAGCCTGCAGCCCAAGCTGCGCTACAGCGTGGAGCGCGACTTCGTGCCGATCGTGCTGGTGGGCGTCACGCCCAACCTGCTGATCGCGAGCCCGGCGCAGAAGGCGCTCACGGTGAAGGACATCGTGGCCGCCTGCAAGGCCGCGCCCGGCACGCTGAGCTTCGGCTCGGCCGGCGCGGGTTCGGCGCAGCACCTGGCGCTCGAGATGTTCAAGCTGCAGGCCGGCGTCGATGCGCTGCACGTGCCCTACAAGGGCAGCGGGCCGCTGCTGGCCGACCTGATGGGCGGGCAGATCCAGTACAGCTTCGAGACCATGACCGCCGCCACGCCGCACGTGAAGAGCGGCCGCGTGCTCGCCGTGGCGCAGACGCGCACCCAGCGCGCCAAGGGCCACCCGAACGTGCCGACCATGCAGGAGCAGGGCTTCCAGGGCTTCGAGGCCACCACCTGGTACGGCCTCGCGGGCCCGGGCAAGCTGCCGGCCGCCATCGCGCAGAAGGTCAACCGCGACGTCAATGCCGTGCTCGCCATGCCCGACGTGCAGGAGAAGCTCGACACCTACGGCGCCGAGGACGGCGGCGGCTCGCAGGACAAGTTCAGGCAGTTCATCCACACCGAGATCGCCAAGTGGGCCAAGGTGGTGAAGGACGGCAACGTGCGCGTCGAATCTTGAGAAGATCGGCGGCATGAACGCACACACGACCACCCTGCCCCCTTCTCTTTCCGCGCTGGCCGACGCCCTCGTCGCCGCGCGCCGCGCCAACCGCACGCTCGATGCCGTGCCCTGGCTCGACACGCTGCACGAGCCCGCCGAGGCCTACGCGGTGCAGGACGCGGTGGCCGCGGCACTCGGCTGGTTCGACGCGGGCACCCTGCCCGGCTGCTGGAAGTCCGGCGGCGGCTCGCGCAATGCGACGCTCACGCATGCGCCGCTGCCGCCCGCCGGCGTGCGCCAGAGCCCGGCCGATTGTTCCGACCTCGTGTTCCACCAGCCCGGCATCGAGGCCGAGATCGCGCTGCGCCTGGGCCGCGAGGTCACGCCGGCACAGGCCGCGTCGCTCGACCATGAAGACGCGGCCGCGCTGGTCGATGCCATGACGGTCTCCATCGAGGTCTGCGATGCGCGCTGGCAGGACCGCGAGGCCGCCACGCCGTTGCTGCGGCTGGCCGACTCGCAGGTGCATGGCGCGCTGGTGCTCGGCGAATGGCGGCCCTTCGCCGCCATCGACTGGGCCTCGCAGCGCTGCGAAACCAGGATCGGCGACGCCAACACCGTGGTGCGCGAAGGCAGCCATCCGCTCGGCGATCCGGCCTGGCTGCTGCCGATCTGGCTGCGCCATCTCACGCGCCATGGCCAAAGCGTACCGGCCGGCACGGTCGTCACCACCGGTTCCTGGATCGGCCTGCTGCCCTGCGCGCGCGGCGATCAGGTGACGGCCGATTTCCCCGGCATCGGCGCCGTGCGGCTGCGCGTGTAGCGCCCGCCACCCACGCCCGAACAGGCCACGAGGAAGTCGAGCACCGCGCGCACCCGCGCCGGCAGGGTGCCGGCCTTGCCGATGTAGACCGCGTGGATCGGCTCCACCTCGTTCGGGTTGAACTCCTCGAGCAGCGGCACGAGCCGGCCCGCGTCGATGTCGTGCTGCGTGTGATAGAGCGACAGCCGCGTGATGCCCGCGCCCGCGATCGCGAGGTGGCGCAGGGTCTCGCCATCGCCCGCGCGCACCGGGCCGGCCACCGGCAGCAGGATCGTCCGGCCGTCGATACGGAACGGCCAGTCGGGCGCGCTGCGCCGGTAGGTCCAGCCCAGGCGGCTGTGCGCCTCGAGTTCCTGCGGCGTGCGCGGCGTGCCGTACTTCGCGAGGTAGGACGGGGCGGCCAGGAGGGTCTGGCTGGTGTCGCCGATGCGCCGCGCCACCAGGTCGGAGGCCGGCAGCTGGCCCCAGCGGATCGCGATGTCGGCGCGCTCGTCCATCAGGTCGACGATGCGGTCGGTCAGCGCGATGTCGAGCGTGATCTGCGGATGCAGTTCGATCAGCTTCGGCACCAGCGGCACCAGCATGTGGTGGCCGAAGGACACGCTGGCATTGATGCTGACCCGGCCGCGCGGTGCGGCACCGGCGGCGGCGCAGCGCTCGGCCTCGTCCATGTCGGCCAGCACGCGGTGGCTGCGCTCGTAGAAATGCAGGCCCTCGGGCGTGAGCTGCAACTTGCGCGTGGAGCGGTGCACGAGCTGGATGCCCAACCGCGCCTCGAGCCGCGCCACCAGCTTGCTGACGGCCGATGGCGTCATGCCCAGCAGCCGCGCGGCGGCCGAGAAGCCGCCCGCGTCGACCACCTGCACGAAGGCCTCCATCTCGCCCGAACGGTTGACCTCGATGCGCGGCATGGCGTGTTCTCCGGTGGATTCGGTTTGTGAGTTGAATTCACAAGTGCATTGACCGGCGGCATTCTAGTCAACGAGGGACTTCGTCCGCACAGTACAGGGCATCATGCCCATCGCTCTACTCGCCCTCACCGCCGGTGCCTTCGGAATAGGCACCACCGAATTCGTCATCATGGGCCTGCTGATGCAGGTCTCGACCGACCTCCAGGTCTCGATCACGGCCGCCGGCCTGCTGATCTCGGGCTACGCGCTCGGGGTCGCGGTCGGCGCGCCGCTGCTCACCATCGCCACCCGCCGGCTGCCGCGCAAGACCGTGCTGCTGGCGCTGATGGCGATCTTCACGCTCGGCAACATCGCCTGCGCGCTGGCACCCAGCTACGAACTGCTGATGGGCGCGCGCGTCATCACCTCGCTCGCGCACGGCACCTTCTTCGGCGTCGGCTCGGTGGTGGCCACCGGCCTGGTGGCGCCCGAACGCCGCGCCTCGGCCATCGCCATCATGTTCACCGGCCTGACCGCCGCCACCCTGCTGGGCGTGCCCTTCGGCGCCTGGCTGGGCCTGCACTTCGGCTGGCGCGCGGCCTTCTGGGCCGTGGCGCTGATCGGCCTCGTGGCGCTCGCGGTGCTGGCCGTGTTCGTGCCGCGCGTCGAGGGCGAGGCGAAGCCCGCGCCGCTGCGCGAGGAGATCGCCGTGCTGGCTCGGCCCCAGGTGCTGCTGGGCCTGGCGATGACGGTGCTCGGCTTCGCCGGCGTGTTCGCCGTCTTCACCTACATCCAGCCGCTCTTGACGCAGGTCACGGGCCTGCCGGAATCGGCGGTGTCGCCGATCCTGCTGGTGTTCGGCGGCGGCCTGGCCGTGGGCAACATCCTCGGCGGTCGGCTGGCCGACCGCGCGACCATGCCCGCGGTGCTCGGCACCTTGGCCGTGCTCGCGGTGGTGCTCGGCACCATGCAGTTCGCGATCGGCACGCCGATCGCGGCGGTGGTCTTCGTCGGCCTGCTCGGCGTGGCCTCGTTCGCCACGGTGGCGCCGATGCAGCTGCGCGTGCTCGAGAAGGCCTCGGGCGCGGGCCAGAACCTGGCCTCGAGCCTCAACATCGCGGCCTTCAACCTCGGCAATGCACTCGGCGCTTGGGCCGGCGGCGTGGTCATCGACCATGGCCCGGGCCTGCGCGCGCTGGGCTGGGCCGCGGCGCTGCTGACCGTGGCGGGCCTCGCGATCGCGCTGTGGAGCCGCGCGCTCGACCGCCGCGGCGACCGCACCCTGCCGGGCGACTGCGCCTCGGTGCGTGCCTGATCCATCCCCCCATTCAAACAACGGAGAAGTTCTCATGGAACAACGCTTTCTCGGCCGCTCGGGCTTCAAGGTGCCCGCCCTCGGTTTCGGCGCCGGCACCTTCGGCGGACAGGGTCCTCTGTTCAGCGCCTGGGGCAACACCGGCACCGACGGCGCGCGCCGCATCGTCGACATCGCGCTCGATGCCGGCGTGAACCTGTTCGA
Source organism: Variovorax sp. FG153 (assembly GCF_057809595.1). NCBI lineage: Bacteria > Pseudomonadati > Pseudomonadota > Betaproteobacteria > Burkholderiales > Comamonadaceae > Variovorax > Variovorax sp. FG153. The sequence continues at coordinate 155,807 of NZ_JBMDKG010000010.1, read as the reverse complement.
CACCGCCGACGTCTATTCGAACGGTGCCTCCGAGACCATCCTCGGCGCCGCGCTCAAGGGCCGGCGCGACAAGGCCATCGTCTCGACCAAGCTCTCGCTGCGCGCGGGCGACGGCCCGAACCAGGTCGGCGCCTCGCGCCACCACCTGGTGGGCGCGACCGAGGCCGCGCTCAGGCGGCTGGGCACCGACTACATCGACATCCTGCAGCTGCACGCCTTCGACGCGATGACGCCGGTCGAGCAGGTGCTGGGCACGCTCGATGCGCTCGTGAAGTCGGGCAAGGTGCGCTACATCGGCATGTCGAACTTCTCGGGCTGGCAGCTGATGAAGTCGCTCGCGGCCTCCGACCGGCTCGGCCTCGAGCGCTACGTGGCGAACCAGACCTACTACTCGCTGGTCGGGCGCGACTACGAGTTCGAGCTGATGCCGCTGGGCCTGGACCAGGGCGTGGGCGCGATCGTCTGGAGCCCGCTGGGCTGGGGCCGGCTCACGGGCAAGATCCGGCGCGGCCAGCCGCTGCCCGCGGGCAGCCGGCTGCACGAGACCGCCGGCTTCGCGCCGCCGGTGGACGACGAGCGCCTCTACCGCGTCGTCGATGCGATGGACATCGTGGCCGAGGAGACCGGCAAGACCCATGCGCAGATCGCGCTCAACTGGCTGCTGCAGCGGCCCACGGTGGCCAGCGTGCTGATCGGCGCGCGCGACGAGGCGCAGCTCACGCAGAACCTCGGCGCGCTCGGCTGGCAACTGAGCGACGCGCAGATGGCGCGGCTCGACGCGGCCAGCGCGATCGCGCCGCCCTATCCGTACTACCCGTACTGGAACGGGCAGTTCGCGGAGCGCAGCCCGGTGGCGGTGCCGATCAACGCGCCGGCCTGAGCTCGCCGGCCGACACGAAGCGGCGCGCGCGCATCCACTTGGTCACGACCCATTTCTCGCCGCGTGCCACGGGCGCGCTCGCGTGCAGCGAGCGCGCGTCGACCCGGCCCTCGTCGTCGCCGTACTCGAAGTAGCAGGCATTGCCGCGAATCGGCGACATCGCCAGGCCCAGCTGCGGAAAGACGGTTTGGCCGCCCTCGGGCACGTCGTTGAGGTAGGTCACGAGCGTGCTCACGCGCTGGCCGCTGCGCGCGATCGATTCGCGGTTGGCCAGGTTGCTCGGCGCCAGGTAGTCGTGGTGGGGTTCGCTGCCCGCGCCCTCCGGATAGTGCAGCAACTGCAGGCCCTCGCCGTTCTCCAGCGGCAGGTTCATCAGCGCCGACAGTCGGCGGTCGAGGCGGGCCACGAGCTCGTTCTCGGCCAGGCGGAAGAACATGCCCCAGCTCGCGCGCCGGTCGCTGACCACGTCGCGCCCGCTCATCGGATCGACCAGGGTGGAAGGCGCGAGGCGCGGCCGCGCCATCTCGATCAGGGCCCGGCACTCCTCGGCATCCATCACGTTGCCCAGCGAGGCATGGACCGGGTCCTCGCCGCGCGCATGCACGACGATCTCGCGGTCGATGGCCTGGATCCGCGTGCCCGCTGCGAGCCGCATCGCGGGCCGGGCGGCGCCCGCATCCGGCAGCTCGATGGCATCGACCGGCATCGCCGCGCCGCGCTGCCGCGCATCGACATGGGCCGCGACGATGGCCTGCGCGGCGCGTTCGTTCATGCCCTTGCCGCGCATCGTGGCGACCAGCGCCTGCGGCATCTGGCCGCCATCGAGCATGCCCTGGAGCCAGCGTCCCAGTTCGGGGGAGAAGCGCACGACGGTGCTCATGGCCGTGTCACTGCTCAGACGGGACCCAGGTGCGGCACCCAGCCCTTGTCGCCGCGCGTGAAGCCCTGGCGCAGCTGCAGCGGGCCGTTGGCGCCATTCATGATGCGCGCGACCATCGGGAACACGCGCTGTGCGTCGGGGTCCTGCATCCACGGCGCCGGCTCGATGCGGTAGGTGTAGCTCACCACGGCCATCGGATGGCTGGCGTCGGTGCCGGCCAGCTTCACGTCGACGATCTTCTCGCGCTGCAGGTGCGCCACGCAGAAGTCGTTGGCATGTTCGGCATCGCGGGTGGCATGCGAATGCGGCTTGTAGAACTTGCGGCCCTCGTCGGTCAGCTCGAAGCGCTTGACCGCGCCGTCGGGGTTCTCGGCGCTCTTGGGTGCGGCGACGATGGTGCTGCGCACCAGGCCCAGCTTCTCCATCACCGGGAACTGCACCGCATGGCGCGCGCCGGAACCGGCCTCGGCTTCGGTCAGGTCGATCGGCCAGTCGAACATCGCGAGGCAGATGTCGCCGCGCTCGGCCAGGTAGGCATCGAGCGGGGCCGCGAGGTTCTCGGCGGTGGGGGCGCTGGCGTCGGGGCCGGCGCTGCAGGCGGCGAGCGCGCAGAGCGCGCCCATCGCCGTGAGGGTTGTCAGGGTCTGGAGCGAGGAACGGAGATTCATGGGGTTCTGGTGGAGGTATCGGGTAGCCAAGGCGGGGCTCAGTGCAGGTCGAGTTCGTCCGCGACCCAGCCGCGCCGCGTGAGGTGGACGCCGAGGCGCATCTGCATCGTTCCCTCGCGCTGGATCGCGCGCGCGAGCAGCGGGAAGGCCTGCTGCACCTCGGGCGCGGCGGCCCAGGGATCGAGCGCGATGCGGTAGGTGAAGAGCAGCGAAGTCGTCGTGCGCTCGTCGCGGGTCTGCGGCGGGTCCCAGCCGACCAGGCGGTCGAGGCTCAAGGTGGCCGCGCAGAGGTCGCCCGGATGCACGACGGTCTGCGTGGTGGTGCGCACCACCACGGGCACCTGCAGATAGTGCTGGCGCCCCGTGTCGGTCAGCGCGTATTCGCGCGCGGCCGCGACGTCCTTGCCGGTCACGAAGCCCAGCTTCTCGAGCAGCGGCATCTGCTGTGCGTCGGGCGCGTTCGATCCGGTCGCGACCTTGATCGGCCAGTCGTACTTGGCCAGGCACACGTGGCCGCGCTGCGCGAGGTAGTCGGCGGCGGCCGCGGTGAAGTTGTCGCGGTTAGGCAGGCGCGCCTCCTCGTTGCCGCAGGCAGCGAGCAAGACCATCGGCAACGCGAGGCAGGCGGCGATGCCGAAGCGCCGCCAGGGGCTGGAGCGCGGGGCCGTCATTTCGCGCACCTGTCGGAGGCCGAGGGCGTGGCGCCGGGTTGGTAGCCATCGCTCAGCGTACCGAGGAAGCAGGCCAGGTCGGCGATCTGCTGCGGCGTCATGGCCGGCGCCGAGCCCGGCGTGCGTGGCTGGGTGCCGCTGGCCAGCGTCTTGTCGCCGCCCTCGCCCGTGCCCAGCGGCACTTCCTCGTCGATGTTGCCCTGCTGCGCGCGCGGCAGGTCGTTGTACTTGCGCACCGTCGCGCCCGGCACGGCCGTGGGCTGCAGCGCCCAGGCCGGATTCGCCCGCGGCGCGCCACTGCCGTCCTTGTCGGCCGGATACCAGTACTCGGGATGGGTGTCGCGCGTGTTGTAGAAGTTGAGCACCTGCTCCATCGAATGGAACACGCCGTTGTGGAAGAAGCTGCCGCGCGTCGCCACGTTGCGCAGCACCGGTACCTTGAACATGCCGCAGTAGGGGTTCGCCGTGTCCGCCGTGGCCGGCATGTGGTCGGTGCGGAAGGGACCGCAGAGGCCCATGTCGAAGTACTTCGGGTCGTCGTTGGCCGGAATCGGATCGGGATTGTTCGGGATCGAGCGGTCGTTGCGCGGCGCGCCGAGCGCCTGGTAGGTGAAGTCGCTCATGAGGCCGGTGTTGCCGTTGAAGTTGGCGCCCGTGTAGTGGCAGCCCGAGCAGTTGGCGACGCCGCTGCTGTGGAACAGCACCTCGCCGCGCCGCTCGGCGGGCGTCAGCACGCCGCCGATCTTGTTGAAGACATAGAGGTCGTACTTGCTGCTGTACGGATGGAAGCTCAGGTCCTCGGTCTCGAGGGCCTGGATCGCCTTGCCGAGCGCATCGAAGGCCTGGTCGGTGTCGTCGAACACCCTGGCGCCGAAGGCCTGCTGGAACAGCGCCGCATAGCCGCCCTCGCGCACCGCCTTCACCAGCGCCTCCTTCGAGGCGGCATTCATCTCGACCGGGTTGAGCAGCGGCAGCGCGGCCTGCGCCGCCATCGTGGCCGCGCGGCCGTCCCACATGAAGCCGCCGCCCGGCGATTCGGAGGTCACGCCGTCGGGGTTGGGCGCGTTGTCGTCGTAGGCCGGCGTCGATTCGCGGTAGCGCAGCGAAGGCACGGCGCGCGCGCCGGTCTGCGCGATGTCGGAACCGAGCTGCACCGAGATGCTGTTGGGTGGACCATAGGCGTACTGCGGGTCGTGGCAGCTCGCGCACGACATGTTGCCGCCGCCCGAGAGCCGCTTGTCGAAGAAGGCCAACTGGCCGACCTGGGCCGGCAGGCTCAGCACCTGGGGACGCGCCGCGACGGCGCCCTTGGCCGCCGCCGGGTCGGTACTGTTGCAGGCCGCCAGGGCCCACAGCGCGGCCGCGAGCACCATGCCGAGCGCGACCGTCTTTTCCATTGCCAAGTTCATCATTCAACGTTGCATCCCGCGAAGGCGGCCGGGCCGCCTTGCGGGATTTCGGAAACCTGAAACGCCAGATTCCAGACGGTCCGCAACGGATCCCGTCTGGAATGGCATGAGGGGAACCGACCCGCGGGGCGAGGCGATCCACCTCGCCCCGCGGATCGTCCTTCGGCTTACTTCGTCGCCCAGACGTTGGCCTGCGTCGCGTCAGGTCCCACCTGCGGCGTGATCTGGCCTTCGAGCTCGTTGCCCTTGTCCGGATTCTTCACGCCGACGATATCGGCCGGATAGAGCTTCTGCGTATAGCCCGCCGGAATCACGTAGGCATGGTTGATCGGCCGCACCGAGTCGAAGTGCGTGTCCGCGCTGCCCGAGTACTCAGGCAGTGCCGCGATGTTGGCCGTGATGAAGGCTTCGGTGTACTTGGCGCGGTTCAGGTAGCTCGCATCGACGGCCGGGTCGGCGATCTGGAACATGTCCTGCAGCGTGCGCACGAACGAGAAGTGGCTGTAGGCATCGCTGTCCACCACCTGCTTCTTCGCACCGCCCACGTCCTGCTGGTTGCTGATGATCCCGAAGATCGAGTTGCCGTGGCCGAAGTTGCCGCCGGCATAGTTGGGCGGCGGGGCGGTGGGCAGGGCCTTTCCGCTCGCGTCCACGGTCACTGGCGCGGCGCCGGAATTCGAACCTCCCGCGTTCCAGCCGCAGCACGAGCCGTTGTTGCCGCCTTCGCCTTCGTCGTACATCACGACGATCGCGACGCGCTTGTTCGGGTTCTTCCACAGCGCCGAGTTCTGGATCTTCTTGACCACCATGCCGAGGTAGATGTCGGCGCGCTGCACGCCATTGGCCTGGCCGCTGTTGGCGCTCACGCAACTGGTGTCCTGGCCGACGCCGTGCATGTCGTCGCACTGGTCGGGCACGACGAAGTTGATGTTGCCGACATCGCCGGTCTCCAGATCCTTGCTGAACTGGTCGTAGATCCAGCCGCTGGGGATGCCGTAAACCGAGGTCTTGAGCCAGTCGGCTTCCTGGTACTGGGTGCCGAAGATGGTGCGGTTGGTGGCCACGAACTCGGGCAGGTTGCGCGCATCCTGGAAGGCGATCGACGGGCCGTGCTTGACCTTGTAGAGACCGTTCCCCACCGCGTAGTTGTCCGAGCCCTTGAGGCTGGGCGTGGAGCCGTCGAGGTTGGTGATGCCCAGCTTGGCTGCGTCGTAGGTGGCGGCGACCTTCGAATCGGCGATGCTGTCGGCGCGCACGTCCTGGCCGGGGTTCATCGATTCGCTGTAGGTGCGGATCGTGCGGCCGGTCTTCGACATCAGCGTGAACAGGTTGTCGCCTGGGATGTTGTGCACGGTGCCGCCGGTCGGCGTGTCGCTGCAGGCTTCGCCCTTGGTCGTGCTGTAGCCGGCACGGGTGGTGCTGTTCGCCGGCGGTAGGTTGGCCTGCGTGGGCAGGGGCTGGCCGTCGGACGCCGTACCACCCTTGAACTCGACGTCGGTGACCGCGTAGGGCGTGCCCGCGACGGCGCCGCAGCCGAACCAGTTGTCGTCGTGGATGCCGAAGTCGTCACCACCGCCCAGCGCGGTGTAGTTCGGCTCCGACGGATTGCCGGTCGAGTAGTAGGTGCTGAGCTGGTTGTACTTCTTGAGGATGTAGTTGATGTTGACGGCGCGCGGGTTGTCCACGATCACGTCGGTCGACTTGTTCTCCTCGATGATCACGAAGATGTTGTCGTAAGCCGGCACGCCTTCGACGTTGAAGGCCGCCTGCTGCGCCTGCGCGAAGGTGATCGGCGCCTGCTTCTGCAGCGGCTGCGAGCGCGCGACGCTGCTGCCGTCCTTGTTGCTGAGGGTCACGCCCGACAGGCCCACGAGGCGCGGGTCGCCGCCCGCCACCGCGAGGTGGTCGGGGAACATGTCCTTGCGGTCGAGCTTGGCCGTCGCGTAGGTGTAGCGGTTGGTGAGCTCGTTGTCCTGGTACAGGGCCGCGTACTGGTCGGTGCCCTTCAGGCCGTTGACGTCGGCCAGCGGATCGGTGAGCGCGGCCGTGCCGAGGTTGAAGGTGGGCACGTTCAGGCGCGCGAGCAGGTTGGCCTTCTCGGCCTTGTAGCTGCTGCCATTGGCTTCCACCAGGCGCTGCGCTTCGCTCGACAGCGGGCTGATGACGATCTTGGCCGCGCCCTGGTCGGCGATCTGGTCGGCCGAGGCGCGCAGGATCAGGTGGCTCGCGACCTTGGCGCCGGTGGCCGTGTTGGTCGCCGAGGTGCCGATGTCGGCCACGAGCTGGCCTCCCTGGGTGGTGGTCAGCGTGAACTTGCCGCTGGCATCGGTGGTGGTCGAGGCTTCGCCGCTGTCGAGCACGCCGTTGCCGTTGGCATCGACGAAGACCGTGGCCTTCGCGTAGTAGCCGGCCTTGAGCGTCGGGTTGCCCGAGGCGCTGCCCGGCACGAAACCGCTGGCGGCGACCACGCCGCTGAGCGTGACGGCGTTGCCGCCGCTGCCGTCGCCGGACGGCAGGAACGCGACACCGCTGCCGCCACCGCCGCCGCAGGCGGTCAGCACGGAGGCTGCGAGCACCGTGAGCGCGGGGCACAGCAGGCCGGTCTTGATCTTGTGGATGTTTTTCAAAGTCGACTCTCGATCGTTGGGGAATGCGAACGGACGCACGGATTCGCCGAATCCGGCGGCCCTTGATTCAAGGACCGGTCGATGGTGGTTTTGCCAAATGTCAGTCCGAAGGCAGCAGACTTAGGCGCGCATTAGCGCTTTCTTTCGCCTTCGGAAACAGCGCGCGCAGGCGCGCGCACGGCGTGCGCGGCACGTCGCAGAAGCAACGGATTTGCGGTTTCGCGCCCCGTGGTCAGGGCGCGGTCAGCAAGCCTGGGCGGCCGCTATTTCGGCGCGGCCTCGCGCCGCGCGAGCGCGTGCATCTGGGTGGCCTCGCGCGGCAGCCACAGCGAGAGCGCGAACACCGCGAGGCCCACCACCAGCATCATCACGAAGGTCAGATGCAGCGAGCCACCGAGCGCGAGCCGCAGCGCCGCGTCGCCGGCCGCGGGCGAGGCCGGGCCCTGCAGCAGCAGGCGCAGTTGCTCGTCGGTGAAGGCGAGCCGGCCGTCGGCACGCGTGAGGCCGAAGTTGAAGACCGCGCCGAAGAAGGCCGCGCCCAGCGCGCTGCCGAGGTTGCGCGAGAACACGTTGGAAGCGGTGGCGCTGCCGCGCTGCGCGACATCGACCGACTCCTGGATCAGGATCAGCGAGCTCAGGCTCAACAGGCCCATGCCCAGGCCGATGACGAACGAGCCCACGCCCGCGAGCACCGGCGTGCTGCCCGCGGCGAGCAGCACGAAGCTCGAGCAGCCCACGGGGATCAGCGCCGCGCCGGCCACGAGGATGCGCCACAGGCCCACGCGCTGGAAGATGCGCGAGGTCAGCGTGGCGCCGATCGGCCAGCCCAGCATCACCATGGTCAGGGTGAGGCCCGCCGTGACCGAGGAGCGCTCGAGCACCACCTGCACGTACATCGGCAGGAAGGTGGTGATGCCGATCAGCACCATGCCCGCGAGCAGGGCCGCGCCGTTGACGGTGGCGATGACGCGCGCGCCCCAGAGCTTGAACGACACCATCGGGTCGGCCGCGCGGCGCTCCTGCCAGACGAACAGCACCAACGTGAGCGCGAAGGCCGCGGTCCAGCCCCAGGCGGAGGCGTCGTTGCCGATGCCGAACTCGGTAAGCGCGATCATCAGCGCCGCGATGCCGGCGGCGAACAGCACCGCGCCCACGATGTCGATCGAGGCGCGGCGCGTGGCCGGCGCTTCGTGCAGGAAGGCCCAGAAGCCCAGCGCGGCGGCGAGGCCGATCGGCACGTTGATCCAGAAGATCCAGGCCCACGAGAGCTTCTGCACGATCAGCGCGCCGAGCATCGGCCCGAGCACCGCCGACACGGCCCACACGCTCGCGAGGTAGCCCTGCACCTTGCCGCGCTCGCGCACCGGATACAGGTCGCCCACGATGGTCAGCGCCACCGGCTGGATGGCGCCGGCACCGATGCCCTGGATCAGCCGGAAGCAGATCATGGCCGGCATCGACCACGAGAAGCCCGCGAGCAGCGAACCGACGAGGAAGATCGCGATGCCCGCGAACATCACTGGCTTGCGGCCGTAGAGGTCGGAGAGCTTGCCGAAGACCACGGTCATCGCGGTCTGCGCGAGCAGGAACGAGGCGAAGACCCAGCTGTAGAGGTGCAGCCCGCCGAGCTCGGAGGCGATCTGCGGCATGACGGTGGAGACGATGGTCGCCTCGATCGCGACCATGGCCATCGACGCCATGATCGACGCGATGACCAGCGCGCGGTGGGTGGTCTTGGTGGGAGGAGCTTCGGGTGTCACGCGGGACTTCCTGGAGGCGCGGTGCGTCGAGGCACATCGGGGCGCGGGAAGCGCACGGGGCACGGGCACGGTTTGCGAAGGGCTGCATGCTATAGCCATCACGAGCCCCTGTCCGCCGCTCGGACTCTTCGCAGGATCAGGCAAATGGCGCGGGCGCCCTGCCCCGGCTTCAGCCCTCGCCTTCGGGCGGCCCGAGGAAGGACGGCTGCGACCGCGGGAACACGGCCTTGCCCTGGCTGCCCTCGCCCGGCGCGAAGAAGGCGTAGCGGTTGCGCCCCGCGGCCTTGGCGGCATAGAGCGCGCCATCGGCGCGCGCCAGCAGCTCGGCCGCCGTGACCGCAGACTCGGCCGGGCCGTGGAAGGCGATGCCGATGCTGGTCGCGACCTCGATGCGCTGGCCGTCGACCGTGAACACCGGGCGGTTGATGCGCTCCACGATCTTCGAGGCCACGGCCGCGACCGATTCGCGCTGCCGGATGTTCTCGATCACCAGCACGAACTCGTCGCCGGCCAGCCGCGCCGCCATGTCGCTGGCGCGCACGCAGGCCTTGAGCCGGCGCGCGTACTCGGCCAGCACCGCGTCGCCCACCGCATGGCCCAGCGTGTCGTTGATGGCCTTGAAGCGATCGATGTCGAGGAACATCACGGCCAGCGAATGGCCGGTGAGCCGGCTGCGCAGCACGGCGTCGGGCAGGAACTCGTTGAAGGCCAGGCGGTTGGGCAGGCCGGTCAGCGTGTCGATGCGCGCGAGCTCGATCAGCTGGCGCTCCACCAGCTTGAGCGCCGTGATGTCGAGCGCCAGCGAGAAGATGCCGTGCGTGCTGCCGTCGCCGCGCGTGTCGGGCACGTAGATCACCTGCGTGACGCGGTCGTAGCCCGCGCGCTGCGTGCGCGCCTCGAACTCCACCTTCTCGCCGGCCAGCGCGCGCGCCAGCATCGGCCGGCGCGACAGGTAGACCTCGCGGCCCGCCACCTCCTCGAGATGGCGGCCTTCCACCTGCGAAGGCTCGAGGCCCAGCCATGCGTGGCTGGTGGCATTGGCGAAGGTGATGCGCTCCTCGCGGTCGATGTAGGTGATCAGCGCCGGCATGCTGTTGGTGATGGCGCGCAGCCGCAGCTCGCTCTCGGCGGCGCGCAGCTCGGCCTCCTTCAGGGCCGTGATGTTGAAGGCCATCAGGTAGAAGCCCAGCACCTCGCCCTCGAGGCTGATGTCGGCGATCAGGTGGGTCTGGAAATGGCCGTCGCTGCCGTGGATCGGCGCATCGACCGGGAAATGCGCGTTCTTGCCGGCCAGCACCGAGGGCAGGTGCGGTCGGATCTGCGCATACACCGCCTCGCCGAGCGAGGAGCGCAGGCTCACGCCCGCGAGCGGGCCGTCGAACAGGTCGGCCAGCTTCCGCGCGCGGCTGTTGGCGAACAGGCAGTTCTCGTCGCGGTCGAAGTAGCCGACCAGCGCCGGAATGCTGTTGGTCACGTCGCGCAGCCGGCGTTCCTGCTCCGTCAGGGCCTTGCGCACGTTGACCTCGTCGGTGATGTCGAAGGTCATCGCGAACACGCCGCGCACCACGCCCTCGGTGTCGCGGTCGGGGATGTAGTGCGCCTTGTAGGTGCGGTCGCCGACGCCGCGCGCGGGGTTGCCGGCCTTCTCGACGATCACGGTCTCGCCGCGCAGCGCGCGTTCGTAGTACGGCGCGACGACCGCGAAGTCCTCCGCGCCGCGCGCCTCGGGCATCGCGCGGCCGACCAGTTCGTCGTCGTCGTGCATCGCCTTCACGTGCGCATTGACGAAGGTGTAGCGCAGCGAGGCATCGACGTGCGAGACCAGCGCCGGGATGTTGTCGGCGATGGTGCGCACCTGGGCCTCGGAGCGCGCCAGGCTCAGTTCGCCGGCGCGCTGCTGCGCCATCAGCTGGTCGAAGCTGCGCGCGAGCTCGCCGATCTCGTCCTGCGCATAGCGCGCCGGCGGCTCGGGCACGCCGGCGGCCGGATCCTGCGCCGACTGCATGCGCCCGTGCAGCGCGGCCAGCGGCGTCAGGCGCCGCCGCACGAAGCCCAGCGCGAGAGCGCCCGCGAGCAGCGCCGCCAGCAAGCCGCCGCCGAGCGCCACGCGCTCGATCGCGTCGATGCGCGCGAAGGCCTCGTCGCTCGGGTACATGGCGCCGACGATCCAGTTGGTCTGGTCGGTGCGCTGGAACGCGAACAGGCCCCGCACGCCCGACTCGTCGGTGCCTTCGCTGGTGCCCTCGAAGCCCGCGATCGCGCGCCGGATCTCGGGATTGGCGCCGTTCTCGGTCGGCAGCCGGTTCAGGATGAGCGCGGCGTCGGGATGGTCCACCACCACGCCGTCGGCCGTGAGGATGAACAGGTAGCCGGTCTTGCCGAAGCGCACGTCGGCCAGGTCGCCGAGGATGTTGCGGTCCTTGAGGTTGAGGGCGCCCGACACCACGAAGCGCACCTTGCCCTGCGCGTCGAGCACCGGCTCGGTGATGGCGACCTGCGCCAGCCCGTTCAACCGGTTGCGGTAGGGCCGCGAGATCAGGCCCAGCCCCGACTGCACCGTCTGCTGGAAATAGGCGCGGTCGCGGATGTTGATGGTGCCGACCTGGCTGGCATTGCTGAGGTTGGCGACCAGGTTGCCCTCGAGGTCGAGGAAGGCCACGTTGTCGAAGGCCAGGCGCAGCGACTTGTGCTGCTCGAGGAAGGCCTGCAGCGGCCGGCCGTCCTGGAAGTTCTGCGCCTCGACGCTGTCGACGAAGGTCTGCAGCAGGATGCGGCGGCTGCCGAATTTCTGGTCGACGCCGGTCGCGATCGAGGAGACGCGCGCGAACTGCTCGCCGGTGATCGAGGCGCGCAGGCTGCCGCGCACCAGTTGCAGCGCGACCATCGCGATCGCGACGGTCGCGGCCAGCACCACGGCGGCGACGCCGAGGCTGACGCGGGTGTGGAGTCCGAAACGGCGATGGAACGGTCGCGAAGGGGTCATGAATGAGATGAAGGCCAATGGCGCGCCGGGGTTCCGTGCCGGCTCGTGCGACCTGGGGCGAGTATCGGTGCGTTCGTCGGTCAGCGGAAGGTGAGAAACGTCATGCACCTCCGCTTCCCGATACGCGGCGGCGGCCCGAACGGATGCAGCCGCCGCGCCCGGCCGTCAAACGGCGATGGCGGGCCGCCCGGCCGCCGGCGCCGTCACCGCCCCGGCCAGCGCATCCACCATCGCATCGACCTCGGCCTCGGCCCGGGCCAGCGAGTCGGCCAGCAGCGCGCCGCCGAACTCGTCGCCCTCGGCCGCGGCTTCGTGCACCTCGGTCAGGCCGATGTACGAGAAGGCCGTGCGCACCATCGCCTCGCCATGGTTCATGTGCGCGATGCGCCCGCCCGGACCGTAGCCATGGTCGCCGCGCGCGCCCAGCAGCACCAGGCGCTTGCCGGGCGGCAGCATCGGCCAGTACGGCACGGCGCCGCGCGCGCGGTCGAAGCCGAAGGTGCGGCCCACGCGCACCACGTTGTCGATCCAGGCCTTGAACTGCGCCGGCACGCCGAAGTTGTACATGGGCAGGCCGACCACCAGGAGGTCGGCCGCCAGCAACTGGTCGACCAGGCGGTCGCTCTCGGCCAGGCGCTCGGCCATCCAGGGCTCGCGCTGCTCGGGCGCGGTGAAGGCGGCATGGATCCAGCGCCCATCGACGAAGCCCGGCGGCTGCTGGCCGACGTCGAGGTGCTCGACCGCGTCGCCGGGCCGCAGGGCCTGCCAGCGCTCGACGAAGCGGGCCGACAGGCGGCGCGAGTGGGAGCCATGGGGGTCGGTGCCGGAACGGCCTGGGCGGGCGCTGGTGTCGATGTGGAGCAGTCGGAGGGACATGGTCGGTGGTCCTTGATACGAGTGAATGGATGTCTTTCGTCTCGCGATGCCAGAATGGCGATCAACCGAGGCGTACCCAGAATCTATGGGCCCCGCCGTCCCGTCACAAACGATCGTTTCTCCTCCAATGAACGAGCTGGATTCATCCGTTCGCCCCTCCCGCCGGCTGCCGCCGCTGCAGGCGCTGCGCGCCTTCGAGGCCGCGGCGGCGCACGGCAGCTTCCTGCGCGCGGCACGCGAGCTGTCGGTCACGCCCTCGGCCATCAGCCACCAGGTGCGCGCGCTCGAGGACACGCTGGGCCAGCCGCTGTTTCGCCGCCTCACGCGGCAACTGGCACTCACGCCCGCCGGCGAGCGGCTGTTCGAGGACCTGCGCCAGGGCTTCGACGCGCTCGAGGCCGGCGTCGAGCGGCTGCGACGGCCGGCCGCGACGCAGGCCGTGACGCTGAGCACCAACACCGCCTTCGCCGCGCGCTGGGTGATCCCGCGCATGGCCGCCTTCCGCGCGGCCTGCCCGGGCATCGAGCTCAGGCTGCATGCGAGCGACACGGTGGTCGACCTCGCGCGCGGCGAGGCCGACATCGCGGTGCGCCTGGGCAGCGGCCGCTGGCCGGGCCTGGCGGCGCGCGCGCTGATGCCCGAGCGCTACGCGCCGCTGTGCAGCCCGATGCTGGGCCTGGCGCGCGTGGAAGACCTGCCGCGGCACCGGCTGATCCATTGCGACTGGCAGCCGCAGGCCCATGCGCCGGCGCTGTGGCCGCGCTGGTTCGAGGCGGCGGGATTGGCGCCGCCGCGCGGCCGCTCCGCGAGGCAGGCGGCGAAGGAGGCGCCGGAGGCCGAGCTCTCGTTCTCCGACGAGACCCATGCGATCCTGGCCGCGCTCGGCGGCCATGGCGTGGCGCTCCTGAGCCTCACGCTCGCGGCCGAGGAACTGCGCAGCGGCGCGCTGGTCCAGCCCTTCGGGCCGGCGCTCGATACCGGGCGCTACTTCCTGGCCACCGCGAACGGGCGCGAGGACGAGCCGGCGGTGCGCGCGGTCTGGGACTGGATCGCGTCGCAAGCACAGCCGGCTGGCTGATCAGTCCTCGAAGGGCTCGGCGATCTCGCGCAGCGCCATGCGCTTGTAGGCCGCGACCAGCGCCGCGCCCTCCTCGCTCGCCACGCCGATCGCGAGGCGGATCGTGGCCTCGCCGAGTTCCCAGATCAGGAAGGCCGACTGCTCGATGCGCTCGCGCCCCGCGTCGCCGTGCACCTTGCGCATCGCCTCGGCCAGCATCGCGCCGGCAATGCGGCTCTCGGCGATCTGTAGCCCCAGCAGTTGCTTGTCGGCCTGCATGCCGCTCCAGATGTCGCGCATCACGGGCCGCGCGACGACGATCTCGAAATAGCGGTCGACCAGCGCTGAGAAGGCCAGCCGCAGGCTCGCGAGGTCGTGCACCTCGCGCAGGCCCTCCTCGATGCAGCCGCGGCTGTGCAGGTTGATGCGCTCGGCCAGCACGCGGATCAGCGAGCTCTTGTCGGGGAAGTACTGGTAGAGCGAGCCGATCGAGATGCCGGCGCGCGCGGCCACCTCGCTCATCTTCAGCGCGTCGCTGCCGCCGCGCCCGATCAGTTCGGACGCGCATTCGAGGATCAGTTCGACCCGCGCCTTGCTGCGCTCCTGCGTCGGGTTCTTGCGCGCGGCGGGCGCGGCAGTGGCGATCTGGTTCATGGCGAAACGGGCTCGAAAAAACAGTTGACGCTCGAAATGTGAGGAAATATCATTTTTTACGTGAGCAGTCCTCACATTAACCGAAGGAGTCCGAGATGGCAATCGATCAGGTGCAGATGCGGGACGATGCGCGTCCCATCCTCGTGCTGGGCGCTCACGGCAAGACCGGCGCGCGCGTGATGGCGTTGCTGCGGGCCGCCGGCCACGCGGTGCGCGCCGGCTCGCGCGGCGCCCGTCCCGCCTTCGACTGGAACGACCGCGCCACTTGGGGCCCGGCGCTCGAGGGCGTGCGCGCGGTCTACATCGCCTACCAGCCCGACCTCTGCGTGCCCGGCGCGGTCGAGACCGTGCGCGCCTTCTGCGAAGCGATCGCGCGGGCCGGCGTGCGCAAGGCCGTGCTGCTGTCGGGCCGCGGCGAGCCCGAGGCCGAGGACGCGGAGAACGCGCTGCGCGCCAGCGCGCTCGACTGGACCATCGTGCGCGCGAGCTGGTTCTTCCAGAACTTCAGCGAGAACTACTTCCTCGAGGAGATCGCGGCCGGCGAGCTCACGCTGCCCGAGGGCCTCGCGCCCGAGCCCTTCGTCGACGCCGACGACATCGCCGAGATCGCGGTCGCCGCGCTGCTCGATCCCGAGGGCGGGCGCCATGGCGGCCAGCTCTACGAACTCACCGGCCCCGAGGCGCTGGACTTTCCCGAGGCGATCCGCCGCATCGGCCAGGCCGCCGGCCGCGACATCGGCTGCCGCATCGTGACCATGGACGACTACGCCGCCGCGCTGGGCCAGGCCGGCCTGCCGGCCGATCTCGCGTGGCTCGTGATCTACCTCTTCAAGACCGTGCTCGACGGCCGCAACACGCCGGTGGCCGACGGCGTGCAGCGCGCGCTGGACCGCCCGCCGCGCGGCTTCGCCGAGTACCTCGCGCGCACCGCGCCCACGGGCGTCTGGGGAGCCGCGTCGTGAGCGGCAAGCTGCTGAGCGCGCTGGTGCTGGCCGGCGCGCTGTCCAGCGCGCTCGTCGCCGGCATGTTCTACGCGTTCTCGTCCTTCATCATGGCCGCGCTGGCACGCGTGCCGCCGGCCGAGGGCATGCGCGCGATGAACGCGATCAACGTGACGGTGATCACGCCGAGCTTCATGGCGCTGTTCATGGGCGCGGCCGTGCTCGGCATCGCTCTCGCGATCTGGTCGCTGTTCTCGATCTCGCAGGCCGACTCGCAGCTGGTGCTGCTGGGCGCCCTGCTCTACCTGCTCGGCTGCTTCGGCGTGACCATGGCCTTCAACGTGCCGCTCAACGACCAGCTGGCCGCCGCGCCCACCGAGGCGCTGTGGCACAGCTACCTGCGGACCTGGACGATGTGGAACAGCGTGCGCACCGCCGCGGCCGCGCTGTCGTCGGCGGTGCTGGTGGCGGCGGCGCTGCGGCAGGCCGCGGGTTGAAGGCGGGAGCGGGCAGCCGAACGCAGAGGGCGCGAAGGTTTCGCAGAAGTCGCAGAAGGAACAACCAAAAAATGGATGTTCTTCTGCGACTTCTGCGCTCCTTGGTATTCCTTCTGCGTTCGGCTGTCCGAATTCAAGGCGCGCGCAACTGCTCGCGCAGCCTGGCGCCGATCTCGGGCCGCTCGAGGAAGGGATCCGCGGGGTTGGTGATCGAGACGATGTTCTCCATGCGGCTGCGCACGTTGCCCAGCGCCTTCGGGTGGCTGAACACGTAGAACTGGTTGGCGCTGATCGCCTCGAAGACCTTGGCCGCGACCTCGGCCGCCGTGATCTTGCCGCTGCTCACCGCCTTGTTGCTCATGGCCTGGCCGATCAGCTGGCTCTTGGTGAGCTCGCTCTGCTTGGGCGCGTCGGGCCGGTTGCGCTCGCTGCTGGTGATGCCGGTGGGCACGAAGTACGGGCACAGCAGGCTGGCGCCGATCTGGTCGGTGACCAGGTTCAGGTCCTGGTACATGGTCTCGGTGAGGCTCACGACCGCGGCCTTGGCCGCGTTGTAGATGCCCATGTTCGGCGGCGTCAGCAGGCCGGCCATGCTCGCGGTGTTGGTCACGTGGCCGCGGTACGAGGGGTCCTTCGCGGCGGCCTCGAGCATCATCGGCACGAACAGGCGCACGCCGTGGATCACGCCCCAGAGGTCGACGCCGAGCACCCAGTCCCAGTCGGCCACCGTGTTCTCCCACACCAGGCCGCCCGCGCCCACGCCAGCGTTGTTGAAGACGAAGTGCGGTGCGCCGAAGCGCTCCTTCACGGCGGCGGCCAGCGCTTCCATCTGCGCCGCGTCCGACACGTCGACCTTGCGCGCCAGCACCTGCGCGCCGGCCGCTTCCATCTCGGCCTTCGCCTTGTCGAGTGCGTCCTGCTGCACGTCGACCAGCACGAGGTTCATGCCGCGCGCCGCGCCGATGCGCGCGCATTCGAGTCCGAAGCCCGAGCCCGCGCCGGTGAGCACGGCGGTCTTGCCCTTGAAGTCCTGAATCATTGGATACGTTCCTTTGGAATGGCTCTGCGCCGAGCATTAGAGCGCGTCGGCGCGCACGCGGCTGTCGTTCGGGCGACGCATCGCGAAGCCTTTGGTTTACGCATGGGCCGGCAGCGCCGAAGGGTGTCTCCGAAGCTACATACAAGCTGCCTATAAACCGCCGCAGCCCGCTCGCCGGTCCTTCATTCCATCCAGAAAATTTCCATGATCCATGCAGCGCCGAGGCCGACCTGGCAACTCAGAACTTTGGTACTCGCGGCAGTCGTCGCGCTGAGCGCCTGCGGCGGCGGTGGCGGCGGCGGGGGTGTCTTCCCCTTCGTTCCCCCGCCCTCCTCCGATACCGCGCCGCCCGCGGTGCAACCGCCGCCGGCCCCCCCGCCGCCCACCTGCGCGGCCGCCGTGCCGGCCGACGCGCCGCTCGCGGCCATTCCCGCCGTGCAGGGCACGGGCCACCTGAGCCCGATGGCGGACCAGGGCGTGACCGTGCGCGGCGTGGTGGTCGGCGACTTCCAGGCCACCGGCACCGGCGACACCAGGCTCAACGGCTTCTTCGTGCAGTCGCTGGTGCCCGATGCCGATCCGCTGACCTCCGAAGGCCTCTTCGTCTACGCGCCGGCCAATGCGACGCGCGTGGCGGTGGGCGACTACGTGCAGGTCTCGGGCACGGTCACCGAGTTCGGCCAGACCGCGGGCGCCAACGCCAAGCCCGACAGCATCACGCAGATCGCGGGCACGACCGACAAGCCCGTGGCCATTTCCATCTGCGGCTCGGGCCTCGCGATCGCGCCGACCCCGATCACGCTGCCGGTGGCCGACGAATCCACGCTCGAGCGCTATGAAGGCATGCTGGTCGAGATCGCGCAGCCGCTGGCCGTGTCGGAGCTGTTCGAGCTGGGCCGCTACGGCCAGCTGGTGCTGTCGCTCAACGGGCGCCAGTTCAACCCCACCAACGGCAACGCGGCCGCCACGCACGAGCAGAACCTGCTCGCGCGCATCGTGCTCGACGACGGCTCGTCGCGCCAGAACCCGAACCCCATCCCCTACCTGAGCGCCGCGGGCACCGACGGCACGCGCCGCATGGGCGACACCACGCAGAAGGTCACGGGCATCCTGAGCCACAACTTCGCGGCCTACCGGATCCAGCCGACCGAGGCGACCAGCTTCGCGCAGGCCAACCCGCGCCCGGCCACCGCGCCCGCGGTCGGCGGCACGCTGAAGGCGGCGAGCCTGAACGTGCTGAACTACTTCACCACCTTCCAGAACGGCGAGAACGCCGCGGGCCAGACCGGCCAGGGCTGCACGCTCGGCAGCGAGGCACCGAGCGCGGGCAACTGCCGCGGCGCCAACAACCGCGCCGAGTTCGATCGCCAGCAGGCCAAGATCGTGGCCGCGATCGCGGGCCTCGATGCCGACGTGATCGGCCTGATGGAGATCCAGAACACCGACGTGGCGACCGACAACCTCGTGGCCGCACTCAACGCGAAGCTGGGCGCGGGCACCTACGCCTCGGTGCGCAGCGGCAGCTTCGGCACCGACGCGATCAAGGTCGACATCCTCTACAAGCCCGCCAAGGTGCAGCGCGTCGGCGGCTTGGTGTTCCCCACCGGCACCGACCTCGCGGACTACGTCGCGCCCAGCGGCCGGCCGCCGCTGGCGCAGCGCTTCAGCGCGGTGGGCAACCACGGCGGCTTCTGGTTCGTGGTCAACCACCTGAAGAGCAAGGGCAGCTGCCCGAGCACCGGCGACATCGACCTGGGCCAGGGCTGCTTCAACCTCGCGCGCACGAAACAGGCGACGGCGCTCAACAGCTTCGTCGCCAAGCTCAAGGCGCAGGGCGAGGCCGACGTGCTGATGATGGGCGACTTCAACAGCTACCTGCTCGAGGACCCGACCAAGGTGCTCGAGTCGGCCGGCAACGAGAGCCTGCTCAAGCGCATGCCCGCCAACGACCGCTACACCTACGTGTTCGGCGGCGAGACCGGCGCGCTCGACCATGCCTATGCCTCGGGCTCGCTCGCCACGCAGGTCGCGGGCGTGGGGGTGTGGCACATCAACGCCGACGAGCCGACCGCGCTCGACTACAACACCGACTTCACGACCGACGACCGCTACGCGCCCACGCCGTACCGCGCCTCGGACCACGACCCGGTGCTGGTGGGCCTGAACCTCGCGGCCGACACGGCCGTGACGCTGCCGATCCTCGGCGGCACCATCCCCGCGACCGCCCGGGCCGGCGAAAGCTACGGCGTGACGATCACCGAGGCCCTGCCCGGCGGCAGCGCCACCCTGACTTCGCTCTCGGTCGACTGGGGCGATGGCAGTGCCCCGACGACCGCGCCGGGCGCCGGCACGGTGACGCATACCTACGCGGCCGCGGGCAGCTTCGACGTGGTGATCACGCTGACCAACTCGGCGGGCCAGACCGCCACGCGCTCCGGAACCGTCGCTGTCAGCAAGATCGTGGTGGTTCCGCCCGGCCCGCCCGACCTGTTCTTCAGCGAATACATCGAAGGCAGCTCGAACAACAAGGCGATCGAGCTCTACAACCCGACCGCGGCGACGCTGGACCTGAGCCTCTACACCGTCAAGCTGTACTCGAACGGCGCGAGCACCGCGACCAACACGCAGGTGCTCAGCGGCACGCTGGCACCGGGGGCGACGCTGGTGCTCTCGAACAGCGGCGCCACCACGCCCTTCAAGCCCGCGGGTTCGATCGTCAGCAGCGTGGTCAACTACAACGGCGACGATGCGCTGACGATCGAGAAGTCGGGCACGGTCATCGACCGCATCGGCCAGGTCGGCGTGGACCCCGGCACCGAATGGAAGAGCGGCAGCGTGAGCACGCTGGACCAGACGCTGCGCCGCAAGCCCACCGTCAAGGCCGGCGACCGCAATCCCCTGCTGCCCTTCGATCCGGCGGAGCAGTGGGACAGCTTCCCGATCAACACCTCGGACGGCCTGGGCTCGCACACGGTGAACTGAGCGGGAGCGCCGGGCCGGCGATCGACGGCCCGGCGGTTTTTCAGCCCTCGGCTTTCTTCAGCACGTAGCCGATGCGCGGGAAGTGCACGTGCACCCGGCCCGTGCGTTCGCCGTTGCGCTCCAGCGTGTAGTGGGTGCGCGTGGCCGCCACCAGGATGCCCGGCGTTTCCTCGAGCCCGAAGCTCTCGGCGCGCAAGGTGACGGCGCTGCCCAGCGGAATGCCGTGGTCGTCCTGGAAGGTGCTGTCGGTCAGCAGCGAATGCGGCGTCGCGGCCTTGGCCACGGCGATCGCTTCCTCCGCGCCGAACTTCTCGGGCGTGCCATGGCCGATGGCCGCCATGCGGTTCATCCAGTCGACCACCGCGGGCGTGAGGTCGAGGATGCCCTTGACCGCCTCGATGCGGCGCGTGTACCACAGCGGGTGGTAGGCCGAGAAGTCGGCGATGCAGGGCCCCTCGCCGAGCAGGAAGGGCTTGTCGTCGAGCATGTCGGACAGCCGGCGCAGGTACGACTTGTAGGCGCTGGTGGCGTCGGCCGGGCGCAGCCGCGTCATGTTGCCGGCGCTCATCTTCGCGCGGTCCTCGCCGAAGGTCTTGGCGGCCTCGGGCGGCGCCTTGGCGAACACCTCGGCCGCGCCCTTGGGCTGCAGGTTCCAGGCCATCGCGGCCCAGAACAGCGTGGTGTCGGCCCACTGCGCGAGGATGCGCGACATGCCCTTCTCGGGCTCGGGGTAGAGCGTGGGCGCGGGCTGCAGGTGCTCGAGCACGTCGGCGATCAGCGCGCTGTCGCAGTAGATGTCGGCGCCGATCTGCAGGAACGGCGTCTTGCGGTAGCCGCCCGTGAGTACCTCCACGTCGGGCTTGGGCATGATCGGCGGGATGAAGACCGACTTCCACGGCAGCTGCTTGGCGCCGAGGATCAGGCGCACCTTCTCCGAGAAGGGCGAGGTGGCGTAGTGGTGCAGGATCAGGTCGGCCATCGTGGTTCTTTCGTTGAAGGAGGGAAAGGTTTTTTCTAGACGGGTTGGGCGCGCCGCACGATCGCATCGAAATCGGTGCCCGCGCCCAGCGTGCCGAAGGCATGGCCCCAGTCGCCGCCCAGGCGCGAGGCGCAGAACGCGCCCACCACCGCCGGCGGCGCGGTCTGCGCGAGCAGCGAAGCCTGCACGGCCAGCGCCACGTCCTGTGCCAGACGACGCGCCTCGACCTCGGAGGCCATCGCCTCGATGCGCGCGGGCAGCGCGTCGGCCAGGCGGTCGAGCGCCGCATGCTGGCCGCGCGCTGGCGCCAGTTCGTGCGCCAGCGCCGCCACCGCGTCGCCCTTGCGCAGGCCGCGCAGCAGGTCGAGCGCCATGATGTTGCCCGCGCCCTCCCAGATCGAGTTGAGCGGCATCTCGCGGTAGACGCGCGCCATCACGCCCTCGCCGCCCTCCTCCACGTAGCCGTTGCCGCCCAGGCATTCCATCGCTTCCTGGCCCAGCAGGCTGCCGCGCTTGCAGATCCAGAACTTGGCGACCGGCGTCAGCAGGCGCGCCATCAGTCGCTCGTGCTCGTCGGCGGGCCGGTCGAAGGCGCGCGCGAGGCGGATCGCGAGCGCGGTGGCGGCCTCGCTCTCGAGCGCCATGTCGGCCAGCACGTTCTGCATCAGCGGCTGCGCGATCAGCGGCTTGCCGAAGGCGCTGCGCTGCGCTGTGTGGTTCAGAGCCAGCGCGAGCGCCTGGCGCATCAGCCCGCTGGTGCCAAGCGCGCAATCGAGCCGCGTCATCGTGCCCATCTCGAGGATCTGCGGAATGCCGCGGCCCTCCTCGCCCACCAGCCAGGCGCTGGCGCCATGGAACTCGACCTCGGAACTGGCATTGGCCTTGTTGCCGAGCTTGTCCTTCAGGCGCTGGATGCGGATCGCGTTGCGCGTGCCGTCGGGCAGCACGCGCGGCAGGAAGAAGCAGCTGAGCCCGGCCGGCGCCTGCGCCAGCACCAGGAAGGCATCGCACATCGGCGCGGAGAAGAACCACTTGTGACCCGTGATCTCGTAGCGCTCGCCCCAGCCGTCGCTGCCGGCGCGCACCGCCTTCGTGGTGTTGGCCCGCACATCGGAGCCGCCCTGCTTCTCGGTCATGCCCATGCCCATGGTCACGCCGGCCTTGTCGGCCACCGGCTTGAGCGCGGGGTCGTACACGAGGCTGCCGAGCTTCGCGCCCCAGTCGGCATGCACGGCCGCGTTGTCGCGCAGCGCCGGCGTGGCCGCGTAGGTCATCGAGATCGGGCACAGCATCGAGGGCTCGAGCTCGGTGAAGAGCATGAAGCCCGCGGCGCGCAGCACATGGGGCGACGCGGCCGCGCCGGGTTCGGCGCGCCATGGCGTGCCATGCAGGCCCGCACCCACCGCCGCGGTCATCAGCAGGTGGTAGCTCGGATGGAACTCGACCTCGTCGATGCGCCGACCGAAACGGTCGTGCGTGTGCAGCTCGGGCGTGTGCACGTTGGCCAGCCGCGCATGCGTCTGCATCTCGGCCGAACCGAGCGTTTCGCCCAGTTGCCGCAGCGACTCCGTCGGCAACTGTGGCGCATTGAAATTCAACGCATCGCGCAGGGGCCGGTGGGTGTCGAAGAGGTTGTAGCCGGCCAGTGGTGCCGGCTGGTTGAATACCTCGTGGGTCGCGTCCATGCCGGCTCCTTCGCGTTCTCTTCTCTCAGATCAGCTTGACGAGCTGCTTGCCGAAGTTGCGGCCCTTGAGCAGCCCCAGGAAGGCCTCGGGCGCGGCCTCGATGCCCTGCGCGATCGACTCGCGCGGCTTGAGCTTGCCGCTGCCCACCAGCGCGCCGAGTTCGGCCAGCGCCTCGGGCCACACCTCCATGTGCTCGCTGACGATGAAGCCCTCGACCTTGAGCCGGTTGATCAGGATCAGCGCGGGGTTCGCGAGCGGCAGCGGCTGGCCGTCGTAGCCCGCGATCATGCCGCACAGCGCCACGCGCGCGAAGGCGTTGGTGCGCAGCAGCACGGCGTCGAAGATGTAGCCGCCGACGTTCTCGAAATAGCCGTCGATGCCGTTCGGGCAGGCTTCCTTGAGCGCCGCGCTCATGGTCTTGACGTCGGGATGCTGGCGGTAGTCGATACAGGCATCGAAGCCCAGTTCGTCGGTCACGTACTTGCACTTGTCCGGGCCGCCCGCGATGCCCACCACGCGGCAGCCGCGCGCCTTGGCCAGCGCGCCGAAGGCGCTGCCCACGGCACCGCTGGCGGCCGTGATGACCACGGTCTCGCCGGCCTTGGGCGCGATGATCTTGACCAGGCCGTACCAGGCGGTCACGCCCGGCATGCCGACCGCGCCCAGGTAGTGCGACAGCGGCACGTGGGTGGTGTCCACCTTCTTGAGCGCGCCGGGCTGCGAGGCATCGACCACGCTGTACTCCTGCCAGCCGCCGAAGCCCACCACCTTGTCGCCCACGGCGTACTTGGGATGCTTGCTATCGACCACCTCGCCCACGGTGCCGCCCTGCATCACCTGGCCCAGCGGCTGCGGCTGGGCATAGCTCTTGGCGTCGTTCATGCGCCCGCGCATGTAGGGATCGAGGCTCATGTAGTGGTGGCGCACCAGCACCTGGTTGTCCTGGAGCGCCGGGGTTTGCGCGGTCACGAGCCGGAAGTTGCTCGCGACGGCTTCGCCCTCGGGGCGGTTGTCGAGGATCTGCTGCTTGTTGGTCGGCATGGTCGTGTCTCCTGGAAAGCTGGATGGCGGCGCGCGAGGCGCCTTCGGACTGCGGGCGGCGAAACGGGGTCCGCCGTCCTTGGACTGTTCGCCGTCAGTCGGTCGACGGCGGGCGCATCGCGTTGGCGCTCGCCGGGCCGGTCGGCAGCCGGCGCTTCACGTACTTGAAGGTGCCGGTGGCATGGGCGCACACGCGCTCCTGCTCGTCGTAGATCCTGGCCTCGGTGAAGGCCAACGTGGCGGTGCGGTGGATCAGCGTGCCGCGCGCGCGCAGCGGGCCGACCGAGGGCTGCATGAAGCTGGTCTTCATCTCGATCGTGACCACGCCGGTCTCGGGCGTCACGCTGCGCGCGGCCGCGGCCATGGCGATGTCGAGCAAGGTCATGCAGGCGCCGCCGTGCGTCACGTCGAAGGTGTTGAGATGCTCGGGCTTGGCCGTGTAGCGGATCTCGGATTCGCCGTTCTCGAACTTCACGAGCTCGAAGCCCAGGTGGCGCGCGAACGGGATCTGGCTCGTGTACGAGCGGATGTTGATGTCGTCGGAGTCTTGGGTCATTGCTTCAGGCCGCGCCCAGGACCACGCTCACGCCGCCGTCGACCGCCAGCCACTGGCCGGTGATGTGCTTGCCGGCATCGCTCGCGTACAGCAGCGTCAGGCCCTTCAAGTCTTCGTCGTCGCCCAGGCGGCCCAGCGGCGCCTGCGCGGCCATCTTCTCCTCGCCCAGCGACTTGATCAGGCCGGCCGCCATCTTGGTCATGAAGAAGCCCGGGCAGATCGCGTTGACGGTGATGTTGTACTTGCCCCATTCGGCCGCCAGCGTGCGCGTGAAGCCGATCACCGCGGTCTTGGAGGTGTTGTAGGCCAGGGTCTGCATCTCGGGCGGGTTGCCGTTGAGGCCCGCGATCGAGGCGATGTTGATGATGCGGCCGCTCTTCTTCGGGATCATGTACTGGTTGGCCACGTGCTGCGACAGGATGAAATAGCCGCGCACGTTGAGGTTCATCACCTTGTCCCAGGCCTCGACCGGATGGCTTTCGGCCGGCGCGCCCCAGCTCGCGCCGGCGTTGTTCACGAGGATGTCGATCGCGCCCAGGCGCTGCAGGGTCTCCTCGGCCAGGCGGCGGGTGTCCTCCTCCTTCGCGCAGTCGGCGGCGATCCAGCGCGCGTCGATGCCGGCGGCCTGCAGCTCGGCCGCGGCCTGCTCGAGGTCCTCGGCCTTGCGCGAGCTCAGCATGATCTTCGCGCCGGCCTCGCCGAGCGCATGGGCCATCTGCAGGCCCAGGCCGCGCGAGCCGCCGGTGATGAGCGCGGTCTTGCCGCGCAGGTCGAACAATTGCTGGGTGGTGCGGGTGGTCATGGGGATGTCTCCGGAGGTCGGTGGTGTTCGGGGAATGTCAGATCTCATAGTCCATGCACTGGCGCGCTTCGCGCACGGCGCCGATGAAGGGCTTGAGCGCGACGTGCTGCGGATGCTCGGCATAGGCCGCGAGCGCGGCGGCATCGGTGAATTCCGAATTGAGGATCAGGTCGTAGGTGGCTTCCAGGCCCGGCTGGGCCAGCGCGACCTCGAAGCGCACGGTGCCCGGCGACAGCGTCGCGCAGGCCTCGAGCAGCGCCTTGGCCTTGGCGAGGTTGGCGGCCTTGTCGGCGCCCTCGGCGTGCGCCTTGAACTTCCACATCACGATGTGCCTGAGCATGGCCTCGCTCCTTACCTGTCGTTCATGCGCGAGCGCACGTAGATCAGCACGAAGCCCACGACGGTCGCGATGCCGCCGGGCACGGCCATGGCCCAGCCGGTGGCCGGCTCGGTGCGGCCGGTGGCGATGCCGAGGATGACGAGGAACAGGCCGCCGTAGATCAGGATCCAGATCCACTTCTCGAGCGTGGCATGCGGTTTGGGTGGCTTGGCGGGAGTGGGAGGGGTCATGGCAATGGCAGGCATCAGAATGCCTCTTCGGGCAAGGCGGTACAGGTCGGATCGCGGCTCTCGACCACGTTGAGCCAGGCGCCGTTCTTGGGCAGCTCGTAGTGGAAGAAATAGCGCGCGGCCGCCATCTTGCCAGCAGTCGCGGGCGCGGCCTGCGCCGGGTCGAGTTCGAGCGCGCGCTGCGCCACGTCGAGCCACAGCCAGGCCAGCACCGTGTGGCCGAAGGCCTGCATGTACGGCACCGCGTTCACCAGCGCCTCGGCCGGGTCGCCGGTGGACCAGGCGGCCTCGGTGGCGCTGCCCACGCGCTGCAGCGCCTCGCCCAGCGCCTTGGCATGGGCGGCGAGCGCGGGCGCCTTGGCGGCGCGGCCGATGGTCTCGGTGATGCGGCCCGCCAGCAGCTGCAGGCCGCGGCCCTTCTCCATCAGCACCTTGCGACCCAGCAGGTCGGCCGCCTGGATGCCGTGCGTGCCCTCGTGGATCATGTTGAGGCGGTTGTCGCGCCAGTACTGCTCGACCGGGAAGTCGCGCGTGTAGCCGTAGCCGCCATGGACCTGGATCGCGAGCGAGTTGGCCTCGAGGCACCATTCGCTGGGCCAGCTCTTGGCGATCGGCGTCAGCACTTCCAGCAGCAGCCGCGCGTCGTCGGCGGCCTGCTCGCTGCCGGTCTTCTGCTCGTCGACCAGCCGCGCGCAGTACAGCTCGAGCGCCAGCGCGCCCTCGCAATAGGCCTTCTGCGCGAGCAGCATGCGGCGCACGTCGGCGTGCTCGATGATGCGCACCTGCGGGCCGGCGGAGTCCTTGACCACCTTGGCCTCGCCGCCCTCGGGCTTCTTCACGAGGCGGCCCTGCGGCCGGCTCTTCGCGTAGTCGAGCGAGGCGTGGTAGCCGGCCATGCCGAGCATGGTGGCGGCGGTGCCGACGCCGATGCGTGCCTCGTTCATCATGTGGAACATGCAGTGCAGGCCCTTGCCGGGCGCGCCGACCAGGTAGCCCACCGCGCCGGCCTTGCCGCCGACCGGGTACTTGCCTTCGCCGAAGTTCAGCAGCGTGTTGGTGGTGCCGCGCCAGCCCAGCTTGTGGTTGAGGCCCGCGAGCGCCACGTCGTTGCGCTCGCCGGTCAGTTCGCCCTGCGTGTCCACCATGCGCTTGGGCACGATGAACAGCGAGATGCCGCGCGTGCCCGGCACCAGCTTGCCGTTCTCGTCGGGAATCTTGGCGAGCACGATGTGCACGATGTTCTCGGTCAGCTCGTGGTCGCCCGAGGAGATCCACATCTTGTTGCCCGTGAGCCGGTAGCGCGGGCCCAGCGGATCGTCCTGGAAGCCATCGCCATCGGGCACCGCGCGCGTGGCCACGTCGCTCAGCGAGGAGCCGGCCTGCGGCTCCGACAGGCACATGGTGCCGGCCCAGCGCCCGGAGAACTCGTTCTTGGCGAACACCTCCTTCTGTGCATCGGTGCCGTGCACCATCAGCAGGTTGGCATTGCCGCTGGTCAGCATGTTCGAGCCGATGCTCACCGAGGCCATCGCGAAGAAGCTGTTGGCCGCGGCCTGCACCGTGTAGGGCAGCTGCATGCCGCCGATGTCGTAGTCCTGCGCCGCGCTCATCATTCCCGATTCGACGAAAGCCTTGTGCGCGTCGTGCGTGGCCTGCGGCAGGATCACCTTCTCGCCGTCGAAGTGCGGCTCCTGCGTGTCGACGGTGCGGTTGAACGGCGCGTACTTCTCGCGCGCGATGC
The DNA here is from genome assembly GCF_057809595.1 of Variovorax sp. FG153. Classification (NCBI taxonomy): domain Bacteria; kingdom Pseudomonadati; phylum Pseudomonadota; class Betaproteobacteria; order Burkholderiales; family Comamonadaceae; genus Variovorax; species Variovorax sp. FG153. The sequence continues at coordinate 128,508 of NZ_JBMDKG010000010.1, read as the reverse complement.
GCTCGCAGGTGTCGAGCACCGCGTCGAAGGTCTCGCGCGAGTGGTCGGCGAAGCGTTCGCGCGCGGCCAGCGTTTCGGCATGCAGCCAGTCGTAGAGCAGGAAATCGAGGGTGGGACGCAGGCTCATGATGAGTTCCAGGAAAGCGGGATCAGGGTCGGGATCGGGATCGGACAGCCGAACGCAGAAGGCGCAGAAACCAAGAAAAAGTCGCAGAGAAAAACCAATGAAAAAATTTTGGTTTCTCTTCTGCGACTTCTGCGTAACCTTCGCGACTTCTGCGTTCGGAAGTCCGAATTCAGCGGTTCAGGACAATGCTCAGATCACCTCGAACACGCCCGCGGCACCCATGCCGCCGCCGATGCACATCGTGACCACGACCTTCTTCGCGCCGCGGCGCTTGCCTTCGATCAGCGCGTGGCCCGTGAGGCGCTGGCCGCTCACGCCGTAGGGGTGGCCCACGGCGATGGCGCCGCCGTCCACGTTGAGGCGATCGGCCGGGATGCCGAGCTTGTCGCGGCAGTAGATCACCTGCACCGCGAAGGCTTCGTTGAGCTCCCACAGGTCGATGTCGTTGACCGTCAGGCCCAGGCGCTTGAGCACCTTGGGGATCGCGAAGACGGGGCCGATGCCCATCTCGTCGGGCTCGCAGCCCGCCACCGCGAAGCCCAGGAAGCGGCCCAGCGGCTTCAGGCCCTTGCGCTCGGCGTACTTCTCGTCGACCACCACGCAGGCGCCGCCGCCGTCCGAGAACTGGCTGGCATTGCCGGCCGAGATCAGGCCGCCGGGCAGCGCCGAGCGGATGCCGCTGATGCCTTCCTTGGTGGTGCCGGGGCGGATGCCTTCGTCGTTCTCGATCGTGACTTCCTTGGTGCGCAGTCCCAGCACCGGGTCGGCCACGCCGGCCAGCACGGTGATCGGCGCGATCTCGTCCTTGAAGCGGCCGGCTTCCAGCGCTGCCGTGGCCTTCTGCTGGCTCGCGGCGCCGTATTCATCCATGGCGTCGCGGCCGATGTTGTAGCGCTTGGCGACCTGCTCGGCCGTCTGCAGCATGTTCCAGTAGATCTCGGGCTTGTGCTTCACCAGCCAGGGGTCGGCCAGCATGTGCTTGTTGGCTTCGTTCTGCACGCACGAGATGCTCTCGACGCCGCCGGCCACGTAGACGTCGCCCTCGCCCGCGATGACGCGCTGGGCGGCGGTGGCGATGGTCTGCAGGCCCGAGGAGCAGAAGCGGTTGATGGTCATGCCCGAGGTGGTGATCGGGCAGCCGGCGCGCAGCGCGATCTGGCGCGCGATGTTCGAGCCGGTCGCGCCCTCGGGCGTGGCGCAGCCCATGATCACGTCGTCGACCTCGGCGGCCTCGATGCCGGCACGGGCGATCGCGTGCTGCACCGCATGGCCGCCGAGCGTGGCGCCGTGCGTCATGTTGAAGGCACCCTTCCAGCTCTTGGCGAGCGGCGTGCGGGCGGTGGAAACGATGACGGCGCTGGTCATGGTGAGGTCCTTTTCGAAGATGGAAGGGAAAGCCGGGTTACTGGGACTGCGCGCCGGAAGCGTTGCGCAGCAGCTGCTGATAGAAGCCGATCATCTCGCCGTAGTTCGAGATCGCGAGGCGTTCGTTGGTGCCGTGGAAGCGCGCGAGGTCCTCGTTCTTCATGCGGAACGGCGAGAAGCGGAACACCGCGTCGCTCAGGATCGAGAAGTGGCGCGAATCGGTGGCCGCGGTCATGAGGCCGGGCGCGACGATGGCGTCGGGGAAGGACTGGCGCACCGAGCGCTCGATGGTGCGGTAGCCGGCGCTGTCGGTCGGCGAGACCGGCGAGGCCTCGGAGTTGCCGGGGTAGCGCTTGATCTTGATCTCGTCGTCGCCCAGCTGCTTGCGCAGGTGGGCCTCGACGCTGTCGATGGTGTCGCCGGGCAGCACGCGGAAGTTGACGGCGGCCTCGGCGCGGCCGGGCAGCACGTTGTCCTTGTTGCCGGCGCGCACGATGGTCAGCGCGGTGGTGGTGCGCAGCATCGCGTTGCTGCTCGGGCTCTTCTGCAGCTGGCCTTCGACCAGCGGCGCCGTGAGCCAGAGGTTGGACAGCATCACGCGATTGATGCCGCTCATCTCGGGCGCGAGCGTGCCGAACATCTGGCCGGCCACGCCCTGGATGCCGCCGGGCATCGGGTTGGCCTCGAGGCGCGCGAGCGCAGCGCTCAGGCGGCCGATCGCGCTGTGCGCGGGCGGCATCGACGAGTGGCCGGGCGCGGTGTCGAGCGAGAGGAAGAAGGTGGCGTAGCCCTTCTCGGCCAGGCCGATCAGCGCCGCGGGCTTGCTCAGGCCCGGCAGCACGCCGTCGAGCACCAGCAGGCCCTCGTCGAGCACCCAGTCGAGCTTCACGCCGCGCGATTGGAGCAGTTCGGCGATCGGCAGCGCGCCGCGCAGGCCGCTGACCTCCTCGTCGTCGCCCATCGCGAGATAGACGGTCTGCTTCGGCTGGAAGCCGCTCGCGAGCAGCAGCTCGATGGCTTCCATCTGCGCGAACAGGTTGCCCTTGTTGTCGAGCGTGCCGCGGCCCCAGACGAAGCCGTCCTTGATCTCGCCGCCGAAGGGATCGACGCTCCAGGCCTTCTCGGTGCCCGGCGCGATCGGCACCATGTCCTGGTGCGCCATCAGCGCGATCGGCTTGGCCTGCGGATCGCTGCCGGTCCAGGTGTAGAGCAGCGCCTTCTGGCCCACGACCTCGCGCTTGAGCGTGGCGTGGACCTTGGGAAAGTTCTGTTCGAGGTAGGCATGCAGCCGGTCGAACTCGGCCAGGTTGGCGGCCGGGTCGTCGAGGCTGGACACCGTGCGAATGGGGATCGCGCCCGCGAGCCGCTTCGCGGCGGCCTGCAGGTCGATCTCGGGCTTGGGGGCCGGCGCCACCGCGAGCTGGCGCGATGGCGTGGTCCAGGTCTTGACCGCCACGGCCGCCGCCAGCGCGACGAGCACCAGCAGCAACCCCAGGAAGATGCGTTTCAGCATGGGCGGTCGGGTTCCCGGACGATCAACCGAAGGACTTGCCTTCGGCCACCAGCTTCTGGATCAGCGGCGCGGGCTGCCAGAACTCGGCGTCGTCGCGCGGGTTCTTCGCGAAGCGCTTCATCGTCTCGGCCACGTTGTACAGGCCGACCTGCGAGGCGTAGTGCATCGGGCCGCCGCGCCAGATCGGGAAGCCGTAGCCCGTGAGGTAGACCATGTCGATGTCGCCCGACTTGGAGGCGATGCCGTCTTCCAGGATGTGCGCGCCTTCGTTGACCAGCGCGTACACCAGGCGCTGCACGATCTCCTCGTCGGAGATCTTGCGCGGCGTGATGCCCAGTTCCTTGCGATGGTCCTCGATCATCTTGTTGACGAGCTCCGACGGGATCGCGTCGCGCTTGCCGGCCTGGTAGTCGTACCACCCTGCCCCGGTCTTCTGGCCGAAGCGGCCCAGTTCGCAGAGCTTGTCGGCCGTGCGGCTGTACTTCATGTCGGCGCGCTCGACGGCACGGCGCTTGCGGATCGCCCAGCCGATGTCGTTGCCGGCCAGGTCGCCCATGCGGAACGGACCCATCGCGAAGCCGAACTTCTCGATCGCCTTGTCGACCTGCTGCGGCGTCGCGCCCTCGTCGAGCAGGAAGCCGGCCTGGCGGCTGTACTGCTCGATCATGCGGTTGCCGATAAAGCCGTCGCACACGCCCGAGACCACCGAGGTCTTCTTGATCTTCTTGCCGATGGCCATGACCGTGGCGAGCACGTCCTTGGCGGTCTGCTTGCCGCGCACCACCTCGAGCAGCTTCATCACGTTGGCGGGGCTGAAGAAGTGCATGCCGACCACGTCCTGCGGACGCTCGGTGAACGATGCGATCTTGTCGACGTCGAGCGTCGAGGTGTTCGAGGCCAGGATCGCGCCCTTCTTGGCGACGCGGTCGAGTTCCTTGAAGACCTTCTCCTTGACGCCGATCTCCTCGAACACGGCTTCGATGATCAGGTCGGCGTCCTTCAGGTCGTCGTAGTTCAGCGTGGTGCTCAAGAGCGCCATGCGCTGCTCGTACTTGTCCTGCTTGAGCTTGCCCTTCTTGACCTGGGCTTCGTAGTTCTTCTTGATGGTGGCGATGCCGCGGTCGAGCGCTTCCTGCTTCATCTCGAGGATCTTCACGGGGATGCCCGCGTTGAGGAAGTTCATCGAGATGCCGCCGCCCATGGTGCCGGCGCCGATCACGCCGACCGTCTTGATCTCGCGCTTGGGCGTGTCCTCGGGCACGTCGGGAATCTTCGAGGCGGCGCGCTCGGCCATGAACAGGTGGCGCAGCGACAGCGACTCGGGCGTGAACATCAGCGCGGTGAACAGGCGACGTTCCTCGGCCATGCCCTCGTCGAACTTGAGCTTGGTCGCGGCCTGCACGGCGTCGATGCACTTGAGCGGCGCCGGATAGTTCTTCGACATGCCGCCGACCATGTTCTTGGTGAACTGGAAGTAGGCATCGCCCTGCGGGTGCTTGCACGGCAGGCTGCGCACCAGCGGCAGCTCGCCGCCCTTGGCGGCCGCGGCCTTGGCGAACTCGACGGCTTCGTCGAACACGGTCTCGGGCGAGGCGGCCAGCTTGTCGAACAGCTTCTGGCCCGGCAGGCTCGCGAGCACTTCGGACTTCACGGCCTCGCCGCTCACGATCATGTTGAGGGCGGTCTCCACGCCGAGCACGCGCGGCAGGCGCTGCGTGCCGCCGGCGCCGGGCAGCAGGCCCAGCTTGACTTCGGGCAGCGCAACGTTGGTGCCAGGGGCCGCGACGCGGTAGTGGCAGCCGAGCGCGAGCTCGAGGCCGCCGCCCATGCACACCGAGTGGATCGCCGCGACGATCGGCTTGGTGGCGGCTTCGAGCGCGAGGATCACGCTCAGCAGGTTGGGTTCCTGCAGCGCCTTGGGCGTGCCGAATTCCTTGATGTCGGCGCCGCCCGAGAACGCCTTGCCGGCGCCGGTGATGACGATGGCCTTGACGGCATCGTCGGCATGGGCCTTCGACAGGCCGTCGGTGATGCCGATGCGGGTCGAGAAACCGAGACCGTTGACCGGGGGATTGGTCAGGGTGATCACGGCGACATCGCCGAGCACTTTGTATTCAGCCGTCATGCTGCGTTCCTTGGTGTGTGATGAGAAAAAAGAAAAAGCACGAGTGTTCTTTTTCCGGGGATTTTAGGCCTTTGGCGCGGCGCAACAATGGCACGCAGTCGCTGGAGGGACAAGGGGTGAAAACGGGAGCCGGACGCAGAGACGCGAAGGTTCCGCGAAGGACGCGAAAGAAAACCCAAACAAGTATTTGGCTGCTCTTTCGCGTCCTTCGCGTGATCTTCGCGTCCTCTGCGTCCGGAAGTCCGCTTTCGAAAGCCTAGTCTAGACCTCGAGCCATTCCTTGCGCGTCGATCCGTCGGCGCGCAGGCTCGCCGGCGTGCCGTCGAAGACGATGCTGCCATGGCCCATGACGAGCGCGCGATCGGAGATCGCCATCGCGATGGTGAGCTTCTGCTCGATCAGCAGCACCGAGATGCCCTTGTCCTTGAGCGTGCGCAGGTACTGGCCCACGAGCTCGACGATCTTGGGCGCGAGGCCCTCGGTGGGCTCGTCGATGATGATCAGGTCGGGGTCGCCCATCAGCGTGCGGCACAGCGTGAGCATCTGCTGCTCGCCGCCCGAGAGCACGCCGGCCTCGGTGTGCTGGCGCTCCTTCAGGCGCGGGAACATGGCGTACATGTCGTCGAACTGCCAGCGGCTGCCCTTGCCGCTGCCCTTCTGCCCCAGCAGCAGGTTCTGGTGCACCGTGAGCTTGGGGAAGATGTCGCGGTTCTCGGGCACGTAGCCGATGCCCAGGTGGGCGATCTCGTAGGCCTTCTTGCGCAGGATGTCCTGCTCCTTCCAGCGCAAGGTGCCCTCGGCATGGACCAGGCCCATGATGGCCTTGGCGGTGGTCGAGCGGCCCGAGCCGTTGCGACCCAGCAGCGCGACGATCTCGCCGGGCTGCACGTCGAAGGAAACGCCATGCAGCACATGGCTCTTGCCGTAGTAGGCGTGGATGTCGTGAAGCTTCAGCATCTCAGTGTCCCGCTCCCTGTGCATCGGCGACCGACGAACCGAGGTACGCCTCCTGCACGCGCGCATTGGCGCGCACCTCCGCGGGCGTGTCGAAGGCGATCACCTCGCCATACACCACCACCGCGATCTTGTCGGCCAGGCCGAACACCACGCCCATGTCGTGCTCCACCGTGAGCAGGGTCTTGCCGGTGGTCACGTGCTTGATCAGCGCGATGAAGTGCGAGGTCTCGGTCTTGCTCATGCCGGCCGTGGGTTCGTCCAGCAGGATCACGCTGGCGCCGCCGGCGATGGTCACGCCGATCTCGAGCGCGCGCTGCTCGGCATAGGTGAGGTTCACCGCGTGCACGTCGCGCTTGCGTTCCAGGCCGATCTGGCGGATCAGTTCCTCGGTGCGCGCATTGGCATCGTCGAGGTTCGAGAGGAAGCGCAGGAAGGTGTACTTGTAGCCGAGGCTCCAGAGCACGCCGCAGCGCAGGTTCTCGAACACGCTGAGCTTGGGGAAGATGTTCGTGATCTGGAAGCTGCGCGCGAGGCCCAGCCGGTTGATCTCGTAGGGCTTCCTGCCATCGATGCGCTGCCCGTTGAGCAGCACCTCGCCGCTGGTGGGCGCGAGCCGGCCGCTGATCAGGTTGAACAGCGTGGACTTGCCCGCGCCGTTCGGCCCGATGACGGCCACGCGCTCGCCGGCCTTCACCGCGAGGTCCACGCCGCGAATGATCTCGGTCTTGCCGAAGTTCTTTCGCAGCGCCTTGAGTTCCAGTGCGTATTCAGCGCTCATGTGTTACGCCGCCTCCCGACGCTTGATTTCCGTTTCGATCTCTTCCTGCGCCTGGCCCCAGACCCGCACGAAGCGGCGCCGCGCGACCTCGAGCGCGCCCAGGCCGACGGCCAGGATCGCGACCGCGCCGAGCCAGCTGCCCGTGCCCGCGGTATTGAGCGAGACGCCGAAGAAGTTGAGGCTCGGGCCCATCGCCGCGTTGAGCTGGATGTGGTAGATCATCTCGATCAGCGCGGCCGCGCCGATCACCACCGGCACCAGCGCCGCGGCGAGCGCGAGGTAGAGCCACCAGAAGCGGCCGAACTTGCCGAACTTGGCCACGCGCAGGTTCATCATGATCAGGCTCGCGATGCCGCCCGGGGCGAACATCACCATGAACACGAACACCAGCCCGAAGTAGAGCTGCCAGGCCTTCGAGAGCTCCGACAGCAGGATCGAGGCGAACACCAGCAGCACCGCGCCGATCATCGGGCCGAAGAAGAACACCGCGCCGCCGAGGAAGGTGAACAGCAGGTAGCCGCCCGAGCGCACCGCGTTGAGGCTGTCGGCCGCGTTCACGATCTCGAAGTTGATCGAGGCCAGGCCGCCGCCGATGCCGGCGAAGAAGCCCGCGATGATGAACGCGAAGTAGCGCACGCGCTGCGTGTTGTAGCCGATGAATTCCACGCGCTCGGGGTTGTCGCGCACCGCGTTGAGCATGCGGCCCAGCGGCGTGCCGGTGAAGGCGAACATCAGCGCGGTGCACACGAAGCAATAGAACGCGATCAGGTAGTAGACCTGGATCTGCGGCCCGAAGGTCATGCCCAGGAAGGGCGTGCCGTAGACGCGGTCGGTGGTGATGCCGCCCTCGCCGCCGAAGAAGCTCGGGAACATCAGCGCCATGGCGGCCACCAGTTCGCCGATGCCCAGCGTGATCATCGCGAAGGTGGTGCCCGACTTCTTCGTGGTGACGAAGCCCAGCAGGATCGCGAAGAACATGCCCGCGAGCCCGCCCACGAGCGGGATCAGCACCAGCGGCACCGGCACCGCGCCCTTGCTCGCGAGGTTCATCGTGTGGATCGCGATGAACGAGCCCAGGCCGACGTAGACGGCATGGCCGAAGCTCAGCATGCCGCCCTGCCCCAGCAGGATGTTGTAGCTCAGGCAGATGATGATGAGGTAGCCCATCTGCGAGAGCATGGTCAGCGCCAGGCTGCTCTTGAACAGGTGCGGCGCGACGATCAGGGCGATGGCGAACAGCGCCCAGATCAGGTAGCGCCCGATGTTCCAGGGCTTGAAGCGGTAGTAGCGGGAAGCTTGCGTGGTCGATGTCATGGCGTCAGTCCTCCCGGGTGCCCAAGAGGCCCTTGGGCCTGAAGATCAGGATGAGGACCAGGAACAGATAAGGCAGGATCGGCGCGACCTGCGAGATGGTGAGCTTGAGCAGCTCGTAGCCGAAGGTCTGCTCGCTGACCGCCACGCCCAGCGCCTGCAACCCGCCGGCCAGCGACTGGTCCATGGCGACCGCGAAGGTCTGGATCACGCCGATCAGGAGCGAGGCCAGGAAGGCGCCCGCCAGCGAACCCATGCCGCCGACCACCACCACCACGAAGATGATGGAGCCGACCGAGCCCGCCATCGCCGGCTCGGTGACGTAGGTGTTGCCGCCCACCACGCCCGCGAGGCCCGCGAGCGCGGCACCGCCGCCGAACACCAGCATGAACACGCGCGGCACGTTGTGGCCCAGCGCCTCGACCATGTCGGGATGCTTGAGCGCGGCCTGGATCACGAGACCGATGCGCGTGCGCGTGAGCAGCAGCCACACCGACACCAGCATCAGCACCGCCACCAGCATGATGAAGGAGCGCGACTTGGGGAACTGCGTGCCGTAGAGCGAGAACAGCGGGCCCTGCAGCTGCGCCGGCAGGCCGTAGGGCACGGTCGAGCGGCCCCACACCAGCTGCACCAGTTCGAGGATCAGGTAGGAAAGACCGAAGGTCACGAGCAGCTCGGGCACATGGCCGAACTTGTGCACGCGCCGCAGGCAGTAGCGCTCGAAGCCCGCGCCCAGCGCGCCCACGAGCAGCGGCGCGAGGAACAGCGCCGGCCAGAAGCCGATGATGTTCGACAGCGTGTAGGCGATGTACGCGCCCAGCATGTAGAAGCTGGCGTGCGCGAAGTTGAGCACGCCCATCATGCTGAAGATCAGCGTGAGGCCGGAGCTCAGCATGAACAACAGCAGGCCGTAGCTCACGCCGTTGAGCAGCGAGATGACGAAGAATTCGACGTTCATCGGTCTTTCGGATCACATGAAAAAGAAAAAGGCCCGAGTGTTGAAGTCGGGCCTCGACCGTTCAGGGGCGTCCCGCGTTCAGGAGGGCCGCTTCATCTGGCACGTGGTGGGCGTGCTCGCCACGTAGGCTTCGTAGTACTTGACCGGGGCCAGCGTGTAGCCGGTGTTCTCCGGGCTGTACGGGTTCTTGGCGTCGGCCTTCTGCCAGCGCGTGATCCACAGGCCCTGCTGCAGCTGGTGGTCGGCCTTGCGCATCTCGACGTCGCCGTTGAAGCTCTTGAACTTCATGCCCTCGAGCGCCGCGGCCACCTTGACCGGCTCGGTCGACTTGGTGCGCACGAAGGCTTCGCTGAGCATCGCGTAGACGGTGTAGATGTCGGTGGTGTAGAGGTCGTCGTTGAAGCGCTTCTTGAACTCGCCCATCAGCGGCTGCACCGGGCCCGGCGCGTTGTAGTGGCTGTAGCCGACCTGGTAGACCTTGCCGTCCGAGGCCGCGCCCATGGCGGTCGGCGTGCCGTTGGTGACGGCGTAGTAGGTGTAGAACTTGACGTTGAGGCCGGCGTCGTTGGCCGACTTGATCAGCAGCGCGAGGTCGGAGCCCCAGTTGCCGGTGATCACGGTGTCGGCGCCCGAGGCCTTGATCTTGGCGATGTAGGGCGCGAAGTCGCGCACCTGGGCCAGCGGATGCAGGTCGTCGCCGACGATCTCGACGTCGGGGCGCTTGGTCTTGAGGTTTTCCTTCGCGAACTTCGAGACCTGCTGGCCATGCGAGTAGTTCTGGTTGATCAGGTAGACCTTCTTGATCTCGGGCTGGTCCTTCATGAAGGTGGTCAGCGCCTCCATCTTCATCGAGGTGTCGGCGTCGAGGCGGAAGTGCCAGTAGCTGCACTTGCTGTTGGTCAGGTCGGGATCGACGGCCGCGTAGTTGATGTAGAGCACTTCCTTGCCGGGGTTGCGGGCGTTGTGCTTCTCGAGCGCGTCGATGATCGCCAGCGCCGGGCCCGAGCCGTTGCCCTGCACCACGTAGCGCGCGCCCTGGTCCATGGCCGAGCGCAGCGCGGCGGTGGTTTCCTGCGGGCTGAGCTTGTTGTCGATGCCGATGACCTCGAACTTCACGCCGGCCGCGTTCTTCTTGTTGAATTCCTCGGCCAGGAACTGGAAGGTCTTGAGCTGGTTGGTGCCCACCGCGGCCATCAGGCCCGACAGCGGGTCGAGCCATGCGATCTTGACGGTTTCACCCTTCTGGGCCAGGGCGCCGGCGGCGCTTGCGGCAAGGATGGCTGCGGTAGCGATTTTCAGAGTGAACTTCACGATCTATATCTCCTGGTCAAACCGAATCAAAAAAGCCTTGCACGAGCGTACAAGCGTTCCCTGCCCCTCCCCTCAGGGATTGCCCGTAAGGGGAGTGCCGGGAAGCCCGGTTTCTATCGCGCAGGCGACAGCGCATTTCTCCAATTTCTACCCGGCGGTAGGCTTTGCTACCTTTGGGTAGGAAATGCACATGAACGCGCTCAGGGACGCTTCATCTGGCAGGTCGTCGGCGTGCTCGCCACGTACGACTCGTAGTACTTCACGGGAACGTTGGTGTAGCCGGTGTTCTCGGCGTCGTAGGGGTACTTGGCGCTGGCCTTCTCCCAGCGCGCGATGTACAGGCCCTGCTGCAGCTGGTGGTCGGTCTTGCGCATCTCGACCTCGCCGTTGAAGCTCTTGATCTTCATGCCCTCGAGCGCGGCCGCGACCTTGACCGGATCGGTCGACTTGGTCTGGACGAAGGCGTTGTCGAGCAGCGCGAAGGCATGGAAGATCGACGCCTGCGTGAGGTCGTCATTCATCTTCTTCTTGAATTCGCCGAGCAGGCGCTGGATGTCGCCACCCATGTTGTAGTGGGCATAGGCCACGGTGTAGACCTTGCCCGCGGAGGCCGAGCCCATGGCCGTGGGCGTGCCGGCGCCGGGCGCGTAGTAGGTCAGGAACTTGACGTTGAGGCCCGCGTCGTTGGCGGCCTTGATCAAGAGCGACAGGTCGGAACCCCAGTTGCCGGTGATCACGGTGTCGGCGCCCGAGGCCTTGATCTTGGCGATGTAGGGCGAGAAGTCGCGCACCTGGGCCAGCGGATGCAGGTCGTCGCCGACGATCTGGATGTCGGGCCGCTTGGTCTTGAGGTTCTCCTTGGCGTACTTGCTGACCTGTACGCCGTGCGCGTAGTTCTGGCCGAGGATGTAGACCTTCTTGATGTCCGCCTGGTCCTTCATCCAGGTGGTCAGCGCCTCCATCTTCATCGAGGTGTCGGCGTCGAGGCGGAAGTGCCAGTAGCTGCACTTGCTGTTGGTCAGGTCGGGGTCGACCGCGGCATAGTTCAGGTACAGCAGTTCCTTGCCCGGATTGCGCGCATTGTTCTTCTCGATCGCATCGATGATCGCGAGCGCCGGGCCCGAGCCGTTGCCCTGCAGGATGTAGCGCGCACCCTGGTCCTGGGCCGAGCGCAGCGCGGCGGTGGTTTCCTGCGGGCTGAGCTTGTTGTCGATGCCGATGATCTCGAACTTCACGCCCGACGCGTTCTTCTTGTTGAATTCCTCGGCCAGGAACTGCGTGGTCTTGAGCTGGTTCGTGCCCACCGCGGCCATCAGGCCCGACAGGGGGTCGAGCCAGGCGATCTTGACGGTCTCGCCCTTCTGGGCGAAGGACGCGCCGGCTCCGGCCAGCAGGGCGCACACGGCGATGGACTTGAGGGCAAAACGCATGAAGGTCTCCAGGTTGTAGGGCGGCTCGATCGGCTGCCTTTGCAGCGTACAAGCGCGCTTTTTTCGTTCGCACAGGGATTGCCCGCAAGCCGGGCCGCGGCGGTGGCCGTGCTATCGCCTAGGCGACACGGCCGGCGCCGCAACCCGCTTCAGAGGCCGGGCAGCTTGTAGTCCTTGAGCTGCTCGCGCAGCCGGGTCTTGAGGATCTTTCCGGTGGCGCCCAGCGGAATCGCCTCGACGAAGACCACGTCGTCGGGGATCTGCCACTTGGCGGTCTTGCCTTCGTAGAACTTCAGCAGTTCCTCGCGCGTGACCTCGGCGCCGGGCTTCTTCACCACCGCGACGATCGGGCGCTCGTCCCACTTGGGGTGGTACACGCCGATGCAGGCCGCCATGGCGATGGCCGGGTGCGCGACCGCGATGTTCTCGATGTCGATCGAGCTGATCCATTCGCCGCCGGACTTGATCACGTCCTTGCTGCGGTCGGTGATCTGCAGGTAGCCGTCGGCATCGATGGTGGCGACGTCGCCGGTGGGGAACCAGCCGTCGATCAGCGGATCGCCGCCCTCGCCCTTGAAGTACTCCTTGACGATCCACGGCCCCTTGACCAGCAGGTCGCCGTAGGCCTTGCCGTCCCAGGGCAGCTCGTTGTTCTCGCCGTCGACGATCTTCATGTCGACGCCGAAGATCGCGCGGCCCTGCTTGAGGCGCACCGTGAGCTGCTCCTCGGGCGACTGCTTCAGGTGCTTGTTCTTGAGCGTGCACAGCGTGCCCAGCGGGCTCATCTCGGTCATGCCCCAGGCATGCAGCACCTCGACGCCGTAGAGGTCCTGGAAGGCCTTGATCATGGCCGGCGGGCAGGCGGAGCCGCCGATCACGGTGCGGGTCAGCGTGCTGAACTTCAGGCCGTTGGTCTGCATGTGGCCCAGCATCATCTGCCACACGGTGGGCACGCCGGCCGCGAAGGTCACGCCCTCGCCTTCGATCAGTTCGTAGACCGACTTGCCGTCGAGCGCCGGGCCCGGGAACACCAGCTTGCAGCCCACGAGCGCGGCCGAGTACGGAATGCCCCAGGCATTGACGTGGAACATCGGCACCACGGGCAGCACCGAGTCGCGCGCCGAGATGCGCATCACGTCGGGCAGCGCGGCGGCGTAGGCATGCAGCATGGTCGAGCGGTGGCTGTAGAGCGCGGCCTTCGGGTTGCCGGTGGTGCCGCTCGTGTAGCACATGCTCGAGGCCGAGTTCTCGTCGAACACCGGCCACTGGTACTCGGTGGACTGGCCGCCGACCCAGTCCTCGTAGCTCACGAGGTTGGGCACGCCGCTGTCGACCGGCAGCTTGTCGGGGTCGCACAGCGCGACCCACTTGCGGATGGTCGGGCACTTGGCGTGCACGGCCTGCACCAGCGGCAGGAAGGTGAGGTCGAAGCACAGGATCTGGTCTTCGGCGTGGTTCGCGATCCACGCGATCTGGTCGGGATGCAGGCGCGGGTTGATGGTGTGCAGCACGCGGCCGCTGCCGCTGACGCCGTAGTAGAGCTCCAGGTGGCGGTAGCCGTTCCAGGCCAGGGTCGCGATGCGGTCGCTGAACAGCAGTTGCTCGCCGTCCAGCGCATTGGCCACCTGCCGGGAACGCGATGCGATGTCGCTCCAGGTACAGCGGTGGATGTCGCCCTCGACCCGGCGCGAGACGATCTCGCCGTCGCCGTTGTGGCGCTCGACGAACTCGATCAGCGACGAGATCAAAAGCGGTCGGTCTTGCATCAAACCCAGCATCTACAGGCTCCTTCTTTCAACAAAATTCAGCGGTTTTCAGGACTAGCGCGATTCACGCAATTTATGTGCGTTCGCACAATGACAGAAACCCGCAGTCTGCAGACACCGATCTGTCGTCCAGACGACAGCCGGCGTCCGCCGGAGCATGCAGGCACCGTGGCGGCGTCGGCCGCCACGGTGGTGTACGCAGCCAGTGCACCGTCTCAGGGCGCGCTGTTCTGCAGCTGCGTCTTGCTCGCGTCGAGCACGATCTTGCGCGGCCAGTTGGGCCAGGTCACGCCCAGGCCCGCATGGTTCGGATCGCCGGTGCGCGCGAACGCGGACAGGCTGCCGACCATCGCATCCGACAGCGCCTCGCGGCCCGGGCGGTTCGCCTCGCCGTAGGCGAACGAGAAGATGCCGGTGCCGAAGTTGTGGAACATGAACACCGTGTCGAGCCCGTGCGTCGCGCCATAGACGGTGTTGAACGGCGCCACCTGCTGGCTCCAGTCGAAGCGGTAGTACCAGGTCTTGGTCGGCAGGTACCTGGCAACCGAATCGATCTGCGGCGGCAGGATGTTGAGGAAGATCGCGTTGGTCGCGAAATCCGAGGCCGCCTTCCAGCCGGTCAGCGGTTTACCTACCGGCAGGTAGGGCGCGTTGATCAGGTCGGCCTCGGTGAGCGTGGTCGGTACGTCGGGATTGAAGGTGTACTGCAGGCCGAAGCGCTCGTAGTCGGTCGGCTTGAAGCCCAGGCCCTGCCCCGTGAAGGTGCCGAACAGGTTGGCGAACAAGGTACCCTCGTCGCGCGTGTTGCCGATCAGCATCGGCACCTTGTTGAAGCGGCCGGCGGCGACCTCGGCGACCGAGTTCACGGGCAGGATGGTGCCGTCCTCGATCGGCGCGGGCGCATTGCCCAGTTGCGGGTTCGCGAGCACGACGCTCAGCAGCTTGTTCGCCGACAGGCCGCGCAGGTAGCTCGCGATCTGCGCATCGGTCTGCGAGGCCACCCAGGCGTTGGCCGCGGTGGTGTCGGCGGCCTTGCCGTCGGCGATGGCGATGGCCGCGAGCAACCCCTTCGAATAGGTCTGCGCGGTGGCGCGCGTCGAGAAGGCGATCCCGCCGCTCAGCGGCACCGCCTTGTGCAGCAGGCCGGCCGACGACGGCGACACCACCAGGCCCCAGGTGTTGACCGCGCCCGCCGACTGCCCCATCACCGTGACGTTGCCCGCGTCGCCGCCGAAGGCGCCGATGTTGGCCTGGATGAACTTCAGCGCCTGCATCTGGTCGAGCAGCGCGAAGTTGCCCGAGTCGTTCTTCGCCTCGCCGTTCTTGAGCTGCGGCAGGTCGAGCCAGCCGAGCACGCCCAGCCGGTAGTTGATCGTCACGACGACGGCATTGCCGCGCTTGGCGAGCTGGGCACCGTCGTAGCCCGGATCGGCCGTGTAGCCCGAGATGTTGCTGCCGCCGTAGATGTAGACGATCACGGGCAGCTTGGCGCTGTCGTTGCTCGGGCGCCAGATGTTGAGCGTGAGGCAGTCCTCGTCGCCCACCGGCTTGCCGAAGCCCTCGCGGGTGGCCAGGCCGAACGGCGCGTCGCCGGGCGCGGGGCTGAAGTAGCGCCCGCCCTGGGCGCAGCTGTGGCCGAACTTGCTCGCGGCGCGCACGCCCTCCCAGGGCTTGGGATCGGCGGGCGGGGCCCAGCGCAGGTTGCCGACCGGCGCCTGGGCGAACGGAACGCCCTTCCAGGAAAAGGTGCCGGTGGCGGCGCTGTCGTCCGTGCCCTCGATCTTGCCGGCGGTGGTCTGGCGCACCATCGGGCCGTCGGTGGCCGGGGGCGGCGCGGGCGGCGGCGGGGGCGGCGGCGCCACCGGGAAGAACCCGCTCGGCCCCGAGCCGCCGCCGCCGCAGGCCACCAGGCCCAGGCTGGCGGCCGCGATCGCGGCCATGGCGATGGCCGAGGCCACCTTCGTCTTCTGTCCTGCCGTACCCTGGCTTTTTGGTGCCGTTGCCGTTGCTTGCATGTGTTTGTCTCCACACCGGGTTAATCGGAATTCCTGCGTCGGTGCCCGGCAGCCATACTCCGGCCCGCCGAACCCGAAAAAATTCTAGGAACGGGTGCTGTTTCCACCGCTATCGCAAGCGAGCCAATCGAATGACTTCAGGAGCCTCCAACCCGCGCCATGCGCGCCGGCCTGCACGCCGTCCGGGCTGCATGCCGCAGCCCGAGCTGCGCACCAGCTCGTCGGCATGGCTCGAGGGAGTGCTGAGGATGTTCGAGGCCGAGGGCCTGGACGTGCCCTCGCTGCTGCGCGACGCCGGCTTCGACCCCGAGTCGCTGCTGCGGCAGAACGCGCGCATCCCGGTCGACGAGGTCACCGTGCTGTGGCAGCTGGCCGTGGCGCGCGCGGGCCGGCCCACGCTGGGCCTGCACCGCGGCCTGGCCGCCACCCACAGCAAGCTGGGCACCGTCGCCCACGTCATGGCCTGCTGCGTCGACCTCGGCGAGGCGATGGACCGGCTCGCGCGCTACATGCCCGTGATCTCCGATGCCACCGCCTTCTCGGTGCAGCCCGAGGCGCGCGGCCGCTGGATGGTGATGCAGCACACGGGCGGCAGCCTGCCGATCCCGCGCCAGCGCGTCGAGTACGCCCTGCTCACCATGCTGATGCAGTGCCGCTGGCTGATCCGGCGCGAGATGGAGCCGCTGGCGATCGAGTTCGCCTATCCGCCCCCCGACGACGACCGGCCGCACCGCGAGGCCTTCGGCTGCGAGGTGCGCTTCGGCGCCCCGGCCAACCGCATGTTGCTGTCGGCCGCCGACTTGGCGATGACGCTGCCGACCAGCCACCCCGAGCTCGGCGAGATGCAGGAACACCTGCTCGACGACCAGCTCGACCAGCTGGGCCAGACCACCACCAGCACCCTGGTCTGCGCCGAGATCGCGCGCCGCCTGCCGCACGGCGAGCCGCGCCGCCAGGACGTGGCCTCGGGCCTGGGCCTGGCCGAGCGCACGCTGCAGCGCCGGCTGCAGGAGGAGTCGGTGTCGTTCCAGGCGCTGCTCGACCGCACCCGGCGCGAACTCGCGCAGCAGTACCTGGCGCAGGAGCGCCACACCCTGACCGACGTGGCCGACCTGCTGGGCTTCGTCGACAGCAGCAACTTCTTCCGCGCCTGCAAGCGCTGGTTCGGCCTGCCGCCGGCGCAGTACCGCACGCGGCTGTGGCATGGCGAGGGCGCCAACCTGCCGCTGCTGCGCGCCGCCGCCTGACCGCCCCCGGCCTGGGGTCTCGTGGTCTGCCGGACAATCGGGCCATGACGCCCACGAGCCCGCTTGCCGAAGCAACCCGCACCGATCCAGCCGGAACCCGGCCCGAGAACGCCGACCTGGGCCTGGAATGGGTCGAAGGCTTCGCGGCGCTGGGCCCGCGCTTCTTCACCGAGCTGCGCCCCACCCCGCTGAGTTCGCCCACGCCGCCGTACTGGGTCGGCCACAGCGACCAGGTCGCGCGCGAGCTGGGCCTGCCCGAGGACTGGCGCAGCGACGCGCTCCTGGAGGCGCTCAGCGGCAACGTTCCGCTGGCGGGCGCGCGGCCGCTGGCCAGCGTCTACAGCGGCCACCAGTTCGGCGTCTGGGCCGGCCAGCTCGGCGACGGCCGCGCCATCCTGCTCGGCGAGACCGCGGGCGGCCTCGAGATCCAGCTCAAGGGCGCGGGCCGCACCCCCTACTCGCGCATGGGCGACGGCCGCGCCGTGCTGCGCTCGAGCATCCGCGAGTTCCTCTGCAGCGAGGCCATGCACGGCCTGGGCATCCCGACCACGCGCGCGCTGTGCGTAACCGGCTCGGACGCGCGCGTGCGCCGCGAGGAGATCGAGACCGCCGCGGTGGTCACGCGGGTGGCACCGAGCTTCATCCGCTTCGGCCATTTCGAGCACTTCGCGGCGAACCAGCAGCACGCGGAACTGCGCGCGCTGGCCGACTACGTGATCGACCGCTACTACCCGGCCTGCCGCCACAACGGGCGCTTCGGCGGCAACCCCTATGCGGCGCTGCTCGAGGCCGTGAGCGAGCGCACCGCCACCCTGCTGGCCCACTGGCAGGCCGTGGGCTTCTGCCATGGCGTGATGAACACCGACAACATGAGCATCCTGGGGCTCACCATCGACTACGGACCGTTCCAGTTCCTCGACGGCTTCGATCCGCGCCATATCTGCAACCACAGCGACACCGGCGGACGCTATGCCTTCAACCAGCAGCCCAACGTGGCGTACTGGAACCTGTTCTGCCTCGGCCAGGCACTGCTGCCGCTGATCGAGGACCAGGAACTCGCGCTGGCCGCGCTCGAGCCCTACAAGAGCGCCTTCCCGAACGCCTTCGAGAACCGCATGCGCGCCAAGCTCGGCCTCGCCGACGCGGCCGATGGCGACCGCCAACTGATCGAGGACGCGCTCAAGCTGCTGGCGGCCGAGAAGACCGACTACACG
Organism: Variovorax sp. FG153; assembly: GCF_057809595.1. Classification (NCBI taxonomy): domain Bacteria; kingdom Pseudomonadati; phylum Pseudomonadota; class Betaproteobacteria; order Burkholderiales; family Comamonadaceae; genus Variovorax; species Variovorax sp. FG153. Next base: position 110,388 of record NZ_JBMDKG010000010.1, on the reverse strand, counting down.
ATCTTCTGGCGCCGCCTGGCCCAGTACCGGGCCGACGGCAACATCGAGCCGGTGCGCGAGCTGTTCATCGACCGCGCCGGCTTCGACGCCTGGCTGCTATCGTTTCTGGAGCGCCACAACCAGATCCCGCGCGAGCAGGCCGCCGAACTGATGCTGCGCAGCAATCCGAAGTACGTGCTGCGGAACCACTTGGGCCAGCAGGCCATCGAAGCGGCTGGCCGCAAGGACTTCTCGGGCGTGGCCACCTTGCTCGGCCTGCTGGAATCCCCATTTGAAGAACATCCCGGCGCCGATGCGTATGCCGGGTTCCCGCCCGACTGGGCTTCCACGATCGAAATCAGCTGCTCATCATGAACACACCCGTCCAGAAAACCGATGCCGAATGGAAAGCGCTGCTCGCCGAGAAGGGCGCCGAACCGGCCGCCTTCGAGGTGACCCGCCACGCGGCGACCGAGCGCCCCTTCACGGGCAAGTACGAAGCCCACTGGGACGACGGAACCTACCACTGCGTGTGCTGCGGCGCCAAGCTGTTCGAGTCGGCCACCAAGTTCGACGCCGGCTGCGGCTGGCCCAGCTTCTCGGAGGAAGCCGTGCCCGGCGCGATCCGCAACATCGTCGACCGCTCGCACGGCATGGTGCGCACCGAGAATGTCTGCGCCAATTGCGGCGCGCACCTGGGCCACGTCTTTCCCGACGGACCGACCGAGACCGGCCTGCGCTACTGCATGAACTCGGCCTCGCTGGATTTCCAGAAGAAGCCCTGAACGGCGCCCTCCTTTTCCCTCCGGCCCCTCGCCATCCGACTGCATGAAACTGATCCTCGACTTCTTCCCGATCCTGCTGTTCTTCGGGGCCTACAAGCTCGCCGACATCTATACCGCCACCGGCGTGCTCATGGCCGCCACGGTGGTGCAGATGGCGATCATCTACGCGATGGAACGCAAGCTGCAGGCGATGCAGAAGGCCACGCTGGTGCTGATCCTGCTGTTCGGCACGCTCACGCTGGTGCTGCACGACGACCGCTTCATCAAGTGGAAGCCGACCGTGCTATACGGCGCGATGGCGGTGGCGCTGGCCGTGGCCCTGTGGGCCTTCCGCAAGAACTTCCTGAAGATGCTGCTGGGCTCGCAGCTCGAGCTGCCCGACCGCATCTGGATGCGGCTGAACATCGCATGGATCGGCTACTGCCTGTTCATGGCCGCCATCAACGGCTACGTCGCGGCCTACTTCACGACCGAGGCCTGGGTCAACTTCAAGCTCTGGGGCTACGCCTTCCCGATCGTGTTCCTGGTGGCGCAGGGGCTGTACATCTCGCCGCATCTCAAGAGCGGCGACGACAAGCCGGCGGCCTGAGCATGAACGGCACCACCGCTTCGCATCCGCTGCCGACCGTGGCGGCCCTCGAGGCCGCGCTGCGCGCCGCGCTGCGGCCGACGGCGCTCGAGGTCATCGACGAGAGCGCCGCGCACGCGGGCCACGCGGGTGCCAATGCCGAGGGATTCGGCACCCATTTCCGGGTCCGCATCGCCTCCCCGCTGTTCGAGGGAAAGCCACGCGTGGCGCGTCATCGGCTTGTGTATGATGCCCTCCAACTTTTCATCGCACAGGGTCTGCACGCCATCGCCATCGAGGTGCTCTGAGTCGTCCATCCACCGCCAGCCTCCGGCTGCCGGGCCCGGTTCTCCGCGGCGGCGCTCCCTCCCCTGTGTCTTTCCTCCGGTTTCCTCCACGCGCACTTTCATCCAACGCGCATTTCTCAGCCTGACATTCAATCCATGAAAAAACAAATCTTGCAGGCCGTCGCGGCCGCAGCGCTGCTTGGTGCCGTTCCCATGGCTGCCCTGGCGCAGAACGCAGCCATCGTCAACGGCAAGGCAGTGCCCAAGGCACGCATGGACGCGCTGGCCCAGCAGCTGGCCGCGGCCGGCCGCCCGGTCACGCCCGAGATGCAAGGCCAGCTGCGCGAGGAAATCGTGGCGCGCGAAGTGTTCATGCAGGAAGCGCAGAAGCAGGGCCTCGACGCCACCGAGGACTACAAGAACCAGCTCGAGCTCGCGCGCCAGGCGATCCTGATCCGTGCCCTGTTCGAGAACTACCGCAAGACCAATCCGGTCTCGGACGCCGACGTGAAGGCCGAGTACGACAAGTTCGTCGCGGCCAACGGCGGCAAGGAATACAAGGCGCGCCACATCCTGGTCGAGACCGAGGACCAGGCCAAGAAGATCATGGCCGACCTCAAGAAGGGCGCCAAGTTCGAGGACATCGCCAAGAAGCAGAGCAAGGACCCCGGATCGGGCGCCAACGGCGGCGACCTCGACTGGGCCAACCCCGCCAACTTCGTGCCCGAGTTCTCGGAAGCGATGATCAAGCTCAAGAAGGGCGAGACCACGCCGGCCCCGATCAAGACCCAGTTCGGCTGGCACATCATCCGCGTCGACGACATCCGCCAGGCCCAGCTGCCGAAGATGGAAGACATCAAGCCGCAGATCACGCAGCAGCTGCAGCAGCAGCGCCTGCAGAAGTACCAGGAAGACCTGCGCGCCAAGGCGAAGATCGAGTAAGCGGCGCGCCCTGCCCGCCCTCTCCCATGAAAAAACGGCCTTCGGGCCGTTTTTCTTTGGGCTTGTTTCTTGCAAGAATCCGCGGCGCGCCATCGGCGCGGAGGGTGTCGACCATGGGCTTCTACCACTCGACCGAGGCGCTCGCGCCGCGGCACAAGACCGAATTCTGGCGCGAGTCGGTGTGCCGGCGCCTGATACCGGCGCGCGGCGAATTCGCACGCGACTTCGACGGCTGCCTCTCGGGCCAGCAGCTCGCGAGCCTCACGGTGTGCCGCATGCAGTCGAAGCCGCACACCTTCATCCGCACCGACCAGCTCGCGCGCATCGCGCCCGACGACGACATCGTCGCCGCCTTCTTCCAGCGCGGCCAGGCCAACATGGCGCAACAGGGCCGCACGCTGCGCGCGGCGGCCGGCGACATCGTGCTGTACGACGCGGCCCGGCCCTTCGTGCACGAGCTCGCGCCCGAATCGCTGCTGCTGGTGCGCTTTCCGCGCCAGCAACTGCTGTCGCGCTTTCCGAAGGCCGAGCACATGATGGCGCTCAAGATCGCCGACGGCAGCTCGCTGGCCGGGTTGCTGCACGGCATGGCCGAGGAGGCGCTGCGCTTCGAGACGCGCGATGCCGCCCTGCCCGCGCAGGCGCGCTTCGCCGCGGCCTTCCTCGACACGCTGAGCGCCGCGATGGAGCTGCAGGACGTGGCCGAGGGCGCCGCCGCGGCGACGCGCCACGGCTCGATCTACGAGAAGGCCGTGCGCTACATCGACGCCCACCTGGACGACACCGGCCTCTCGATGGCCGAGGTGGCCGAGGCCGCGCACGTCTCGCCGCGCACGCTCACGCGCGTGTTCGCGGCCCACGGCACGACGGTGATGCATCACCTCTGGAAGCGCCGGCTCGCGCAGAGCTTCCACATCCTGTCGGAGGGCCGCGTGCAGCAGGTCACGCAGGCCGCCTACCAGTGCGGCTTCAGCGACCTCTCGCATTTCTCGCGCGCCTTCAAGAGCGCCTACGGCACCACGCCCGGCAGCCTGCTGCACGGGGCCGCCAGCTGAAGCGACGGCTTCAGCGCAGGTATTCGCCCGCCGCCTCCGGCTGGAACTGCAGCGCCACCACGCGCGCCGAGCCGTGCACGCCGGCCGGCGTGGTCCATTCCACCACCTGCCCCACGCGCGCGCCCAGCAGGCTCGCGCCCACCGGCGACATCACCGAGACCTCGCCTTCGGCGGGCTTGGCATCGCGCGGATAGCACAGCGTGATCGTGTAGCGCTCGCCGCGCGCGGGGTCCTCGAGCTCGATGCGCGAGTTCATCGTGACGAGGTCCGGCGACGCGTCCTGCGGCGCCACGACCTCGCTGCAGTCGAGCATCTCCTCGAGGGCCAGCGCGACAGGGTCGCTGGCGCCGCGCGTCTGCAGCGCGTGCGCGGCGAGCTTGTGCAGGCGCGCGTGGTCGAGCTGGGTGAGGGTTCGTTCGAGTCGCGTGAACGAGGCGGTGGCTTGCATGGATCGCTCCTGATGAAGTGAAGGCGTGCCGCGGGCTCCATCGAGGGAGCGGGATGAGGCGGACGCGCCGACGCGCGGGCTTGGAGGAGGCCCGGCGATCAGGAAGTGCGCGAAAGAAAAACGGGAGGAGGAAGGATCGCCGGGCTCAGGAATGCCAGGGCGATCGGCGCTTGAGCGCCGTCATCCGCGCCACGCGGCGCCGGCCACGCGCGAGCGCGCCCGGCAGGGCCGGTGCGGTCAGCGTGGAAGCGGAAGTGCGTAGCATGCGGCCGAGTCTACCGGTCCCGTCGCGCAGGCGGCCATCAAAGGCCCCACCGGCCTTGCCGGATTGGGACCCTTGCCGTCGGCGATCAGCCCACCCAGCGGCGGGCGTTGCGCCAGATGCGCATCCAGGGGCTGCGCTCGCTCGCGTCGCCGCCGTTCCAGCTCATCTGGATGTTGCGGAACACGCGCTCGGGATGCGGCATCACCGCGGTGAAGCGGCCGTCGGCCGTGGTCACCGAGGTCAGGCCGCCGGCGCTGCCGTTCGGGTTGAACGGGTACTGCTCGGTGGGCTGGCCGTGGTTGTCGACGAAGCGCATGGCCGCGATGGCCTTCGAGGCATCGCCGCGGTGCTTGAAGTTGGCGTACCCCTCGCCATGCGCGACCGCGATCGGTAGCCGCGCGCCGGCCATGCCCGCGAAGAACAGGCTCGGCGAATCGAGCACCTCGACCATCGACAGGCGGGCCTCGAAGCGCTCGCTCTGGTTGGTGGTGAAGCGCGGCCAGGCCTCGGCGCCGGGGATGATGTCGGCCAGCTCGGCGAACATCTGGCAGCCGTTGCACACGCCGAGGCCGAAGGTGTCGGCGCGGCCGAAGAAGCGCTTGAACTCGTCGGCCAGGCGCGGGTTGAAGGTGATGCTGCGGGCCCAGCCGATGCCGGCGCCCAGCGTGTCGCCGTAGCTGAAGCCGCCGCAGGCCACCACGCCCTTGAAGTCGGCGAGCCGCGCGCGGCTGGCCTGCAGGTCGGTCATGTGGACGTCGAAGGCCTCGAAGCCGGCCTCGTTGAAGGCATAGGCCATCTCGACGTGCGAGTTCACGCCCTGCTCGCGCAGGATCGCGACCTTGGGCCGCGAGGCCAGCACCGCGGGCGCGGCAGGCTCGACGGCAGCCGGCAGATGCCAGTGCAGGCCCGGGTCGGCGGGCTCGCCGGCCGCCGCGTGCTCGGCATCGGCGCAGGCCGGGTTGTCGCGCTCGCGCGCGATCTTCCAGCTCACCGAGTCCCAGACCTGGTGCAGGTCGTGCAGGCTGGCGCTGAACACCGACTTGGCATCGCGCCACACCTCGAGCTTGCCCTTGCCGGCCTCGATGGCCGAGCTCGCGGGCCGGGTCTTGCCGACGAAATGGCTATGGGTGCTCAGGCCGTGGGCGCGCAGCACCTGCATGACCTCGTTGCGCTCGGCGGTGCGCACCTGCAGCAGCATGCCGAGCTCCTCGTTGAACAGCGCCTTGAGCGTGAGCTCCTCGCGCCGCGCGCTGACCTGCTGCGCCCAGTTCTTGGCGTCGCCGGTCTCCATGCGGCTGTCGGAGATGCCGTCGCCCTCGGTGACCAGCATGTCGACGTTGAGCGCCACGCCCACATGGCCCGCGAAAGCCATCTCGCAGGCGGCGGCGAACAGGCCGCCGTCGCTGCGGTCGTGCATGGCGAGGATCTTGCCGTCGGCGCGCAGTGCGTTGACGGCATTCACCAGTGCCACCAGCTGCGCCGGATCGTCGAGATCGGGCACGGTGTCGCCGCTCTGGCCCAGCGTCTGCGCCAGGATGCTGCCGGCCATGCGGTGCTGGCCGCGGCCTAGGTCGACCAGCACCAGCGTGCTGTCCTCCTCGCTCGCGTCGAGCTGCGGCGTGAGCGTGCCGCGCACGTCGTCGAGCGAGGCGAAGGCGCTCACGATCAGGCTGACCGGCGAGGTCACCTTCTTCGTCTCGCCGCCCTCCTTCCACTGCGTGCGCATCGACAGCGAATCCTTGCCGACCGGAATCGAGATGCCCAGCGCCGGGCACAGCTCGAGGCCGACGGCCTTGACCGTGGCATAGAGCGCGGCATCCTCGCCGGGCTCGCCGCAGGCGGCCATCCAGTTGGCCGACAGCTTGACGCGCGACAGCTCGATCGGCGCCGACAGCAGGTTGGTGATGGCCTCGGCCACCGCCATGCGGCCCGAGGCCGGCGCGTCGTAGGCGGCCAGCGGCGTGCGCTCGCCCATGCTCATCGCCTCGCCCGCGAAGCCCCGGTAGTCGGCCAGCGTCACGGCGCAGTCGGCCACCGGCACCTGCCACGGGCCGACCATCTGGTCGCGGTGGCTCAGGCCGCCCACGGTGCGGTCGCCAATGGTGATCAGGAAGCGCTTGGAGGCGACGGTCGGGTGCGACAGCACGTCGATCGCGGCCTTCTGCAGGTCGACGCCCGTGAGGTCGAGCGGCTGGAAGCTGCGCGCCACCGACTGCACGTCGCGGTGCATCTTGGGCGGCTTGCCCAGCAGCACGTCCATCGGCATGTCGACCGGCTGCAGCGCGGCGCCCTCGTCGGCCACCAGCAGCTGCCGCTCCTCGGTCGCCACGCCGACCACCGCGAAGGGGCAGCGCTCGCGCTCGCAGAAGGCCTTGAACTGTTCGAGCGATTCGGGCGCGATCGCCAGCACGTAGCGCTCCTGGCTCTCGTTGCACCAGATCTCCTTCGGCGCCATGCCCGATTCCTCGAGCGGCACCGCGCGCAGGTCGAAGCGCGCGCCGCGACCGGCGTCGTTGGTCAGCTCGGGGAAGGCATTGCTCAGGCCGCCCGCGCCCACGTCGTGGATCGCGAGGATCGGATTGGCCGCGCCCTGCTGCCAGCAGTGGTTGATGACCTCCTGCGCGCGGCGCTCGATCTCGGGGTTGCCGCGCTGCACGGAGTCGAAGTCGAGCTCGGCCGCGTTGGCGCCGGTGGCCATCGAGCTGGCGGCGCTGCCGCCCATGCCGATGCGCATGCCGGGGCCGCCGAGCTGGATCAGCAGCGAGCCGGCCGGGAAGCGGATCTTCTTGGTCTGCGTGGCGTCGATGCTGCCGAGGCCGCCCGCGATCATGATCGGCTTGTGGTAGCCGCGCTGCACCGTGTCGAGGTCGCTCGCCAGGGCCTGCTCGTATTCGCGGAAGTAGCCCAGCAGGTTGGGCCGGCCGAACTCGTTGTTGAAGGCGGCGCCGCCCAGCGGGCCCTCGGTCATGATCTGCAGCGGGCTCGCGATGTGCTCGGGCTTGCCGTAGTGGCCCTCCTCGGGCCAGAGCTTCGAGACCGTGAAGCCGGTCAGGCCGGCCTTGGGCTTGGAGCCGCGGCCGGTGGCGCCCTCGTCGCGAATCTCGCCGCCGGCGCCGGTCGAGGCGCCCGGGAACGGCGAGATCGCCGTCGGGTGGTTGTGCGTCTCCACCTTCATCAGCACGTGGGTCAGCGCCGTGTCCTTGGTATAGGCCGGCGCGCTCGCGGCGTCGGCACCGCGCGGGATGAAGCGTTCGACCTCGCCACCTTCCATCACCGAGGCGTTGTCGGCATAGGCGATCACCGTGTGCTGGGGGTTCTGGCGCTCGGTGTGGCGGATCATCGAGAACAGGCTCTGCGGCTGCGCCGCGCCGTCGATCGTGAAGTCGGCGTTGAAGATCTTGTGGCGGCAGTGCTCGCTGTTGGCCTGGGCGAACATCATCAGCTCGACGTCGCTGGGATTGCGGCCCAGCTTCGTGAAGGCATCAACCAGGTAGTCGATCTCGTCCTCGGCCAGCGCCAGGCCGAAACCGGTGTTGGCGGCTTCCAGCGCCGCGCGGCCCTGGGCCAGCACGTCGACCGTCGCCATGGGCTGGGCCGGCAGCTCGCTGAACAGGCTGGCGGCCTGGTCGACCGTGGCGAGCACCGATTCGGTCATGCGGTCGTGCAGCGGGCCGGCCGCGGCGGCCAGCGCCTCGCCCTCGAGCACCGGCGCCTTGCCCAGCAGCGGGGCCTTGAGCTTCAGGTGGTATTGGGTGACGCGCTCGACCCGGCGCAGCGCCAGGCCGCAGTTGTGGGCGATGTCGGTGGCCTTGGAGGCCCAGGGCGACACGGTGCCCAGGCGCGGCGTGACGACCACCGCCGCCGAGGCCTTGGCGGCGGGCGCCTCGAAGGGCTCGCCGTAGCTCAGCAGCGCCGCGAAGCGCTCGCGGCCCGCGGCGTCGAGCGCGCCGTCGGTCACCACCAGGTGCACGAAGCGCGCGGCGATGCCCTCGATGCGCGGATCGACGGCCTGGAGCTTCGGCAGGAGCTGCCGCGCGCGGAATTCGCTGAGTGCGCTGCCGCCCTCGAAGATGGTTACGACGGGAAGGGCTGTGGAAACGGAAGCGGACTGCGTCACGATGGGTGGGGCCTTGGGGCCGCGTTGGGCTTTGGAGAGGTCTGGAAATCCGTGGGCGGGCGGCCGCTGACTGGGGCCGTCCGCGCAGGACGCGAATTTTAGGTCATGGCGAAAGCCTCGCCCGGGCGGGCGGCCAGAGCCCGTTCGGGCGCTGATTTCTTCGCCCGGATGGGATAATTCCACGCATGAGCATTACCTACAAAGACGCCGCGGGCATCGCCGCCATGCGCGTCGCCTGCCGCCTCGCGTCCGAGGTGCTGGACTACCTCACGCCCTTCATCAAGCCCGGCATCACGACCAACGACGTCGACCGCCTGGCCGCCGAGTACATGGTCAAGCAGGGCACCACCTCGGCCACGGTGGGCTACATGGGCGCCAGCAGCGTGCCCTTCCCCAAGTCGCTGTGCACCTCGGTCAACCACGTGGTGTGCCACGGCATCCCGAACGACAAGCCCCTGAAGAAGGGCGACATCATGAATGTCGACGTCACCGTCATCAAGGACGGCTGGTTCGGCGACAACTCGCGCATGTACGTCGTGGGCGACGCCTCGATCGCGGCCAAGCGCCTGTGCCACATCACCTTCGAGGCCATGTGGCACGGCATCCTGCAGGTGCGCCCCGGTGCCCACCTGGGCGACGTCGGCCATGCGATCCAGAAGTTCGCCGAGGGCCAGGGCTTCTCGGTGGTGCGCGAGTTCTGCGGCCACGGCGTGGGCCAGCGCTTCCACGAGGAACCGCAGGTGCTGCACTACGGCCGCCCGGGCACCATGGAAGAACTCAAGCCCGGCATGATCTTCACCATCGAGCCGATGATCAACGCCGGCAAGCGCGACGTGAAGGAAGACTTCAAGGGCGGGCAGTACGACGGCTGGACCATCGTCACGCGCGACCACTCGCTCTCGGCCCAGTGGGAGCACACGGTGCTGGTCACCGAAACGGGCTACGAGGTGCTGACCCTGTCCGAGGGCAGCCCACCGCTGCCGTCGTTCGTGAGCGCCATCAAGACATGAGCCGCGCGGCCGGCCGCGCCACCCCACCGCCATGATCGAAGCCGCCCGACACGACGTCGCGACGCTGCGCGAAGCCTACCGCGCGAAGAAGCTCGCCCTTTTCGAGACCCTGCGCTTCGCGCGCGCGCCCACGCGCAGCGTGCACACGGTGCTGCGCCAGCTCGCGGCGCTGGCCGACGAGAACCTGCAGACGCTGTGGCAGGACGCCGATTTCGGCGACGGCCTGGCGCTGGTGGCGGTCGGCGGCTACGGGCGTGGCGAGCTGTTCCCCTACTCCGACGTCGACGTGCTGCTGCTGCTGCCGCCCGAGGGCGGCGAGCAGGCGGTCGAGCCGGCGCGGCTCGAGGCCTTCATCGGCCAGTGCTGGGACGCCGGCCTGGAGATCGGCTCGAGCGTGCGCACCATCGAGGAATGCCTGGCCGAGGCCGAGAAGGACGTCACGGTCCAGACCTCGCTGCTCGAGGCGCGGCTGATCGCGGGCGACAAGAAGCTGTTCGCCACCTTCCGCAAGCGCTTCGGCACGGTGATCGACCCGCAGGCCTTCTTCATCGCCAAGTCGCAGGAGATGCGGCACCGGCACCAGAAGTTCGACAACACGCCCTACGCGCTCGAACCCAACTGCAAGGAATCGCCGGGCGGCCTGCGCGACCTGCAGACCATCCTCTGGGTCGCCAAGGCCGCGGGCTTCGGCAGCCGCTGGGACGACCTGGCGCGCAACGGCCTGGCCACGCCCTTCGAGGCGCAGCAGATCAAGCGCAACGAGGCGCTGCTGTCGCTGATCCGCGCGCGGCTGCACGTGATCGCCAACCGGCGCGAGGACCGGCTGGTGTTCGACCTGCAGACCGCGGTGGCCGCGAGCTTCGGCTACGTGAGCGAATCGCAGCGCAAGTCGAGCGAGGCGCTGATGCGGCGCTACTACTGGGCCGCCAAGGCGGTCTCGCAGCTCAACCAGATCCTGCTGCTCAACATCTCGGAGCGGCTGCAGCCGATCGACGAGCAGCCGACGCCGATCAACGAGCGCTTCTTCGAGCGCGCCGGCCTGATCGAGATCGCGCGCGACGACCTCTACGAGAGCGAGCCGCACGCGATCCTCGAGACCTTCCTGCTCTACCAGAAGACCATCGGCGTGAAGGGCCTGTCGGCGCGCACGCTGCGCGCGCTCTACAACGCGCGCCACGTGATGGACAGCAAGTTCCGCAACGACCCGGCGAACCACGACACCTTCATGCGGATGCTGCAGCAGCCCTACGGCATCACGCATGCCTTCCGGCTGATGAACCAGACCTCGGTGCTGGGGCGCTACCTGCGCGTGTTCCGCAGCATCGTGGGACAGATGCAGCACGACCTGTTCCATGTCTACACGGTGGACCAGCACATCCTGATGGTGCTGCGCAACGTGCGGCGCTTCTTCATCGCCGAGCACGCCCACGAGTACCCGTTCTGCTCGCAGCTCGCGGCCGGCTGGGACAAGCCCTGGCTGCTGTACGTGGCCGCGCTGTTCCACGACATCGCCAAGGGCCGCGGCGGCGACCATTCCACGCTGGGCGCGCGCGACGTGGCGCGCTTCTGCAAGCAGCACGGCATCTCGCGCGAAGACTCGAAGCTGATCGAGTTCCTGGTCTCCGAGCACCTGGTGATGAGCCAGGTGGCGCAGAAGCAGGACCTGAGCGACCCCGAGGTGATCGGCGCCTTCGCGCGCCGCGTGGGCAACGAGCGCTACCTCACGGCGCTGTACCTGCTGACCGTGGCCGACATCCGCGGCACCTCGCCGCGCGTGTGGAATGCCTGGAAGGGCAAGCTGCTCGAGGACCTCTACCGCTACACCCTGCGCGCGCTCGGCGGGCGCATGCCCGATCCCGACACGGAGGTCGAGTCGCGCAAGCGCGAGGCGCTGGTGCAGCTCGCGCTGCATGCCCAGCGCTTCGAGGCGCACAAGGCGCTGTGGGACACGCTCGACGTCGGCTACTTCATGCGCCACGACGCCAGCGAGATCGCCTGGCACGCGATGCAGCTGTCGCGCTTCGTGCCGCCGAAGAACGTGCCGATCGACCCGGCCGCGCCGCCCGTGGTCCGCGCGCACCTGTCGCCGGTGGGCGAAGGGCTGCAGGTGGTGGTCTACACGCCCGACCAGCCCGACCTGTTCGCGCGCATCTGCGGCTACTTCGACCAGGCCTCGTTCAGCATCCTCGACGCCAAGGTCCACACCGCGAGCAACGGCTACGCGCTCGACACCTTCCAGGTGGTGACCACCTTCCTGCCCGACCACTACCGCGACCTGATCAACATGGTCGAGACCGGGCTCGCGCAGACCCTGACCGAGGCCGGCGCCCTGCCGCTGCCGAGCATGGGCCGGGTGTCGCGCCGGGTGCGCAGCTTCCCGATCAAGCCGCGCATCAGCCTGGTGCCCGACGAGAAGGCGCAGCGCTGGGTGCTCAGCATCTCGGCCAGCGACCGCGCCGGCCTGCTCTATTCGGTGGCGCGCGTGCTCGCGCGGCACCACCTGAACCTGCAGCTCGCCAAGGTCACGACCCTGGGCGAGCGGGTCGAAGACAGCTTTCTCATCAGCGGACCCGAATTGCAAGGCCAGCGCACGCAGGCCGCGATCGAGACCGAGCTGATGGAAGCCCTGGAGGCCTGAGTGGCCAGCCCGGCGGCCCGCTCCGCCGGGCCTCTTTCGCGACAAAAGTTCACAAATTCTTGTGAATTGAATACCAAATGTTTCTTTTTTCTGTCCAAACGGCAGAATGCACCCCATGGACACATTGCTGACCCAGCTTTCGAGTTCCGTATCGTCGGCCAGGACCCTCGAGGACCTGACCCGTCCCATGCTCGAGATGCTCGAGGCCGTGACCGGCCTGGAATCGACCTATCTCACGCGCATCGACCTGGAGCAGGGGCTCCAGCACATCCTGTACGCGCGCAACGCGCGCCAGTTGCAGATCCCCGAAGGCCTCGCCGTGCCCTGGGGCGACACCCTGTGCAAGCGCGCCCTCGACGAGGGCCGCGTCTACACCGACAACGTCGCCGAATGCTGGGGTGATTCCGATGCCGCGCGCCAGCTCGGCATCCAGACCTATGTGAGCACCCCGGTGCGCACCGACAGCGGCGGCCTCTACGGCACGCTGTGCGCGGCCAGCGGCGAGCGCCAGCCGCTGCCGGCCAACGCCACCAACGTACTGGGCCTGTTCGCGCGGCTGATCGGCCACCAGGTCGAGCGCGAGCAGCTGTTCCAGCGGCTCTCGGCGGCCAATGCCGAGCTCGCCACCCATGCCGCGACCGATGCGCTGACCGGCCTGCCGAACCGGCGCGCCTTCCTCGAGGGCCTGCGCCGCATGCTGGCCCAGGGCCAGCGCGACGGCACCGGCGTGCTGGTCGCCTTCGTCGACCTCGACGGCTTCAAGAAGATCAACGACCTGCACGGCCACGAGACCGGCGACGACTTCCTGGTGGAGATCGCGCGCCGGCTGCACGGCACGCTGCGCGCCGGCGACCTGCTGGCCCGCCTCGGCGGCGACGAGTTCGTGGTGGTCGGTCCGGGCCCCGCGCTCGCGGGCGGCGAATCGCCGGCCGCGGCCGAGGCGCTCGGCCAGCGCGTGGCGGCCGCCACGGTCGGCCACTTCCACCTCGGCGCGGTCGAGATCGGCTACGGCGGCGCCAGCGTGGGCGCGGTGGCGGTCGATCCGCGCTTCACCACGGCCGAGGAGGCACTGCGCCTGGCCGATGCCGCGATGTACCTCGAAAAGCGCGGGCGCAGCGGCCGACCGCACGGATGATCTGATGATCGGCCGGCCACGCGGGCGCCTCGAGCGCGTGTTCGGATCGCTCAAGGTCCGCCTCACGCTGGGCGGCATCGTGGCGCTGGCCCTGGGCATCGCGCTGAGCACCAGCGTGCTGCTGGGCATCGCCGAGCGCGACCTGCTCGCCGCGCAGCAGCGCCGCGAACTCGGCGAGTCGGCCCGCACCGCCGCCCTGCTCTCGCGCAGCGTGGTCCAGTTGCAGCGGGCGCTGCTGTCGGTCGCCGAATCGCTCGATGAGGCCACGCTCGACGACCCCGCGGCGCTGGCGCGCTTCATGGACAGCAAGCCGATCCTGCGCGGGCTCTTCACCGTGCTCTACATCGCGCGGCCCGACGGCGAAGTGCGCATCCTGGTAGATGCCGAGAACGGCGTCTCGCGCCCACCGCTGCCGCTGACCCAGCGCAACTACTTCCGCCGCACCCTGGCCGAGGGCCGGGCGATCGTCTCGGAGCCGCTGAACGGCCCGTTGTCGGGCGAGCCGATCGTGGTGTTCACCCAGCCGGCGCGCAACGCCTCGGGCATCTACGCGGTGTTCGGCGGCGTGCTGCGGCTGTCCAGCCGCGACCTGCTCGACGGCCTGGTCGACCCGCAGGCCGGCGACGACAACGCGCTGCTGGTCGTCACCACGCTCGACGGCCGCGTGCTCGCGCATCCGGACCGGCGCCGGATCATGGGCTCGCTCACCGACGAACCGCGCCTGGGGCAGGCCTTCAGGGCCTGGACCGCCGAGCACAGCCCGGCGGAACCCGCGGGCGTGGCGCTGCCGCAGCCCGGCGAGATCGCCAGCGCCGCCGGCGTGGCCGGGCCCGACTGGATGGTGTGGCGCACCCGGCCCCAGTCCGAACTGACCGCGCCCTTCGCCACCGCGCGCGCCCAGTCGCTGCGCTGGGCCGGCCTGATCGTCGCGCCGCTGGCGCTGGGGCTGCTCGCGCTGCTGTGGTGGGGCCTGCGGCCGCTGCGCCTGCTGGAGCGGCGCGCCCAGCACCTGTTCGACGGCAGCATGGGCGCGGCCGACGGCTGGCCGCGCGCCGGCGGCGAGATCGGCCAGCTCGGCAACGTGCTGCGGCGCGTGGGCATCCAGCGCGCCGAGCTCGAGCGGCTCAACGGCGAGAGCATCGCCAAGCTCGGCTCGGTGATGCGCGCGGCGCCGGTGGGCATCGCGCTGGTGCGCGACGGGCGCTTCGACCTCGCGAGCGACGAGCTCTGCCGGCTGCTGGGCTGCGCGCGCGAGGACCTGCTGGGCCGGCTGACCGGCAAGGTGCTGGTGCCGCCCGAGCCGGGCGAAACCCCGCTGGCCGCGCTCGAGGCACTGGCCTTCGGCGCCGACCAGGCCTACGTGGGCGAATGCCAGGTGCAGCGGCCCGACGGCAGCCGCTTCTGGGCCCGGCTGCGCAGCAAGCCGGTGGACGTGGCGCGCATGGAGCTCGGCACGATCTGGATCCTGACCGACATCGACCAGCAGCGCCGCATCCGCGCGGCGCTCGAATGGTCGGCCGCGCACGACAGCCTGACCGGGCTGGCCAACCGCCAGCGCTTCGAGGCCCATGCGCAACGGCTGATCGCGGGGCTGCCGGCCACCATGCCGGCCGCGATGGTCTTCATCGACCTCGACAACTTCAAGCGCGTGAACGACACCGGCGGCCACCTGACCGGCGACGCGATGCTGCGCGCGGCCGCCAGCGCCATCGCCTCGCGGGTGCGCGCGGGCGACCTGGCGGCGCGGCTGGGCGGCGACGAGTTCGTGCTGCTGCTCGAGCGCTGCCGCCATGCCGATGCGGTGCGCGTGGCCGAGGCCATCGTGGCCTCGATCGCCGAGATCGCGATGCCCTCGCTGCCCGCGGACCTGCGCATCGGCGCGAGCATCGGCGTGGCCAGCCTCACGCCGCAGACGCGCAGCGTCGATGCCTGGCTGCATGCCGCCGACGAAGCCTGCTATGCGGCCAAGACCGCGGGGCGCGGCGTGGTCCGGGCCGGCTCGGCGCCGGCCGAGCGCATGTCGGGCTGAAGCGGCAGAGTTTCGACATTTCTACCGATTCATCGCCAATCCGCCAGTCGAAGGGCGGGTTGCCGAGGCCACCGCGTCCGCCCCGCCCGCGCTTGCTGGGGAAACCCCGGATTCAGTGAATCCATTTGGCTGACGAATACGTAACACCAAAGTTACCAGCTCGATGCAAGGAGCCTGACCCGAAAGCAACGGTCATGGATCGCACTGAACGGAACAGGCCGAAACGCGACTGGATCGTCACGAATTCCCGACAATCAGCCGTGAACTAATACCAACTCAGTAAACGATTGTTGTCAATCGTTAACCATTCCCAGAGAATGCCCCAGCATGGAAGAAACAAACGGGGTCATCGATCACTTTGAACGCCGAGCCTGCAGCACGCAGTGGCTCGCATTCAACCGCGGCATGGCAGCCGAGCTCGCCGCCGGACTCCCGCCCGAGGATCTGCACCAGCTTTTCTTCCGCATCGGCGAGAACGTGGCGCGCACCTTTCCGGTGCCTCCCTGCGCGAGCCTGGCCGAACTCGAAGCCGAGTTCAATGCCCGCTGGGACGGCATCGACTGGGGCTACGGCACCCTGCGCGAAGAGGCCGACGGCCTGCGCATCCGCCATGCCTGCAGCCCGCTGGCCATGGCTTTCGGGCCCGAATCCACCGGCTGGAGCAGCGGCTTCCTCGAAGGCGTCTACCAGACCTGGTTCGCCGGCCAGCGCCTGCCGGCCTCGCTGCGGGTGCAGGCGCTGCCCTCCGCCGCCCAACCCGGCGCGGTGATCGAACTTCGATTGGCGAGGTCTTCCCCATGAGCAACGACGATCCATCCGCCGAAGACGTGGCCGGGCTGTTCCGCAAGTTCGGTGGCGACTCGCATGTCTACAAGGAATTCGCGCCACCCGAGCCGACCGATGGCGAAGGCCGTGCCGGCTGGCCGCTGCTGTCGGGCGCGCCGATCGAACGAGCGCCCGAACCACCGCCGGCTCCGGTGCAGCCGCCGCCCGCTCCTCCGGTGAAACCCGTGGTACAGGTCGCGCCCGTGCCGCCACCGGCGCCCGTCATGCCGCCGCCCGTGGCGGTCCGCCCCGCTCCGGCCCCGATCGTCGCACCCGCGCGGCCGGCCGCCCCGCTCGCGAGCCCGTTCGGCCCCGCGCCGGTCGTTCCGCCGCCCGCCCAGCCCGTGCCCGCCTGGGCCGCCGCGCGGCCGGCACCCGCCTTCGTTCCGGGGCCCGTCCCGGCCCATCCCTCCACCGCCACGCCGACACCTCCCGCCTCGGATGCACGGAGCCCGACCGAGCTGGACGCGCTGTTCGCGCGCCTGGCGGGACCGCAGCGCCCCGAGCCACCGCCGGGCCCCATGTCACGCTGGCGCCGGCCGACGTGACCATGGTCGTCATCCCCGTCATTTCATCCAAGGGCGGTGTTGGCAAGACCACCGTCGCCGCCAACCTGAGCACCGTGCTCGCCGAGCGCGGCCACCACGTCCTGGCGATCGACCTCGATCCGCAGAACGCGCTGCGCTTCCACCTCGCCAACGACCCGCACCAGTGCGTCGAGGGCCTGGCCGAGGTCGCGGCCGGCCAATTGACCTGGACCCAGGCGATGCGCCCCGGCCATGGCGGCACGGTGGTGCTGCCCTTCGGCACGGTCGACGACGAACGGCAGATCGAGCTCGAGCAGCAGCTCGCGCGCCATCCGGACTGGCTCGGCGACACGCTCGCGCGCTTCGCGCTGCCCGAGGACACGCTGGTGGTGCTCGACACGCCGCCCGGCCCCACGGTCTACATGCAGCAGGCGCTGCGCACAGCCAACTTCTGCGTGGTCACGGTGCTGGCCGATGCCGGCTCCTTCGCCACCCTGCCGATCATCGAGCGCATGGTCGACAAGTACTGCCGCCCGCGCGCCGACTACGGCGGCAGCGCTTACGTGGTGAACCAGGTGGCACCGAGCCGCCGGCTCAACCACGACGTGTTCGAGATGCTGCGCGCGCGCCTGCAGTCGGAACTGCTGGGCGTGCTGCACCAGGACGAATCGGTGTCCGAGGCACTCGCCTCGGCGCTGCCGGTGCACCGCTACGCGCCCCTGAGCCAGGCGGCGCAGGACCTCTCGGTGTGCGCCGACCGGCTGCTGGCGCGCATCGCCGCGGCCACCGCGAACCGCAACGCCCCCGCACAGCCCGCGGCCGACCCGGCCTGGCAGATGGAGCCCCGATGAACAGCAGCACGGCGCAGCCGGCCTCCGGGGCGGACTCCGCGCCGCCTCCCTCGCCCGATACCCCGCTGGGCGCCGACCGCCCGCCGCGGCCCGCGCCGGCCTTCCTGCGCCTGTGGCCGGTGCGGCTGGTGGGCTGGCTGATCCTGCTCACGACGGCACCCGCGCTGATCATCGCGCCCATGACCTTCGAGCAGCAGCTGGTGCTGTCGGTCGGCATCTTCCTGGCCGCGCTGTTCGTGAACCGTTTCCGCGGCCACTTCGCGGGCCTGGTGCTGATGCTGCTGTCGGTGATCGTCTCCTCGCGCTACACCTACTGGCGCATCACCGAGACGATGTACATGGACAACATCGTCGACCTGGTGCTGGGCGTCGGCCTGCTCATGGCCGAGCTCTACGCCTTCGTCGTGCTGCTGCTGGGCTACATCCAGACCGCCTGGCCGCTGGGCCGCAAGCCCTCGCCGCTGCCCGCGGACCCGGCCGAGTGGCCGACCATCGACCTGTTCATCCCGACCTACAACGAGCCGATGTCGGTGGTGCGCCCGACGGTGCTGGCCGCGCAGGCCATCGACTGGCCGCGCGACAAGATCAAGATCTACGTGCTCGACGACGGCCGGCGCCCCGAGTTCCGCGAGTTCTGCGATGCCGTGGGCGTGACCCACGTCACGCGCGACAACAACCGCCACGCCAAGGCCGGCAACATCAATGCCGCGCTCAAGAACACCAGCGCCGAGTTCGTCGCGATCTTCGACTGCGACCACATCCCCACGCGCTCGTTCATGCAGATCGCGATGGGCTGGTTCAACCGCGACGCGAAGCTGGCCATGGTCCAGCTGCCCCACTATTTCTTCTCGGCCGACCCCTTCGAGCGCAACCTCGACACCTTCGGCACGGTGCCCAACGAAGGCGAGCTGTTCTACGGCCTGATCCAGGACGGCAACGACCTCTGGAACGCCAGCTTCTTCTGCGGCTCCTGCGCCGTGCTGCGCCGCACGGCGGTCGAGGAAGTCGGCGGCATCGCGGTCGAGACCGTGACCGAGGACGCCCACACCGCGCTGAAGATGCACCGCCGCGGCTGGAACACCGCTTACCTCGCGCTGCCGCAGGCCGCGGGCCTGGCGACCGAGAGCCTGTCGGGCCACGTGGGCCAGCGCATCCGCTGGGCGCGCGGCATGGCGCAGATCTTCCGCGTCGACAACCCGCTGTTCGGCCGCGGGCTGCACTGGGCGCAGCGGCTGTGCTACCTCAACGCGATGCTGCACTTCCTGTACGGCCTGCCGCGGCTCATCTACCTGACGGCACCGCTGGCCTACCTGTACTTCGGCGCGAGCGTGATCCATGCCTCGGCCTCGATGATCTTCGCCTTCGCGCTGCCGCACATCCTGCACGCCAACCTGACCAACAGCCGGATCCAGGGGCGCTTCCGCTACCTGCTGTGGAACGAGGTCTACGAGGCGGTGCTGGCCTGGTACATCTTCCGGCCCACGCTGGTGGCGCTGATCAATCCCAAGCTCGGCAGCTTCAACGTGACGGCCAAGGGCGGCCTGATCCAGGAGCAGTACTTCGACACCTCGATCGCCAAGGCCAGCCTGGTGCTGCTGGCGCTGAACTTCATCGGCGTGGCGCTCGGCATCTGGCGCCTGACCTGGGTCGATCCGCAGAACATCGCCACCGTGTGGCTGAACCTGGCCTGGACCATCTACAACCTCATGATCCTCGGCGCCTGCGTGGCGGCGGCCAACGAGTCGCGCCAGGTGCGCGCCGCGCACCGCGTGACGCTCGACGTACCGGCGGCGCTGTACTTCGCCAACGGCCACTCGATGCGCTGCAACACCTTCGACTTCTCGACCGGCGGCCTGGGCCTGGAGCTGCCGACCGAGGTCAAGCTGGCGCCCGACGAACCGATCGAGGTGGCGCTGTTCCGCGGCGACGCGGAGTCGCGCTTCCCCGCCACCGTGCGCTTCAGCAACGGCAAGCGCCTGGGCCTTCGCTTCGCGCCGATGAGCTTCGCGCAGGAGCGCGCGCTGGTGCAGTGCACGACCGCGCGCGCCGACATCTGGGCCGCGCGCTGGGGCAACCATCCGCGCGTGGGCGTGCACCGCGTGCTGGCCCACCTGACGAGCATCAGCCTGGTCGGCTTCAAGGACATGTTCTCCCATTACTACCGGGCCGGCCTCTCGCGGCTGCGGCTGCCCAAGCGCTCCGTCGGAACGAAGAAGGAACCCGCGTGACGATCACTCCGAAAGCGCCGCGCCGCGGCGCCGCTCCCTCCTTCCGTCCGGCCGCCGGCGCCATGCTGGCCCTGCTGGCGCTGACCGCGGCCGGCACGGCCTCCACGCAGCAGCGTCCGGTCGCGCCTGCCGTCGTTCCCGCCACCGTTCCTTCGATCGCGCCCGCCGCCGTGCCCACGCTCGCGCTGCCGGCCCAGCAGCTGCCCGGCGCGGCCGCGGCGCCGGTGCCCGTGGCCAGCACGGCCGCGGCCGGCGGCACGGTGCGCGAGCTCAACCTCACGCAGCTGGGCATCGACTACGCGATCCAGCTGCGCGGCATCAGCGGCACCATCGGCATCCCGTTCAACATCCGCGCCGACGAGCTGGTGACCGCGGCCTCGTTCCGCCTCAACTATGCCTACTCGCCCTCGCTGATCCCCGAGCTGTCGCACCTGAAGGTGACGGTCAACGACGTGCTGGTCGCGACCCTGCCGGTGAACCGCGCCGACGGCGGCAAGCCGCAGACCGCCGACATCCCGATCGACCGGCGCCTGATCACCGAGTTCAACCGCATCAACGTCGAGCTGATCGGCCACTACACGCGCGACTGCGAGGACCCGGCCCACACCAGCCTGTGGGCGCGCATCGACGCCTCGAGCACGCTGCGCCTGAACGTGTCGCCGCTCAAGCTGACCAACGACCTGGCGACGCTGCCGCAGCCCTTCTTCGACCGCCGCGACGTGCGCCGCGCGCGCATTCCCTTCGTCTTCGGCAGCGCCGAGTCGGGCCCGCTGCTCGAGGCCGCGGGCGTGGTCTCGTCGTGGTTCGGCGCGCTCGCCGACTACCGCGGCGCCGTGTTCCCGGTCTCGCGCGGCCAGCTGCCCAGCGGCCACGCGGTGGTGTTCGCCACCCCCGAGACCAGCCTGCCCGGGCTGGTGCTGCCCTCGATCCAGGGCCCGGCGCTGGCCGTGGTCGACCATCCGCAGGACCCGACCGCCAAGCTGCTGCTGGTGATGGGCCGCGACGCCAACGAGCTGCGCACCGCCGCCGCCTCGCTGGCGCTCAACAGCCGCGCGCTGTCGGGCGCGACCAGCGCGATCGCCGCCTTCCAGGAGCCGCCGGCGCGCAAGCCCTACGACGCGCCGCGCTGGGTGCCCAGCGACCGGCCGCTGCAGTTCGGCGAGCTCACGACCGCGGCCGACCTGTCGGTGACCGGCTACAACCCCGACGTGGTGCGGGTCAACCTGCAGCTGCCGCCCGACCTGTTCACCTGGCGCAGCCGCGGCATCCCGCTCGACCTGCTCTACCGCTACACGCCGCGCGTGCGGCCCGACCAGTCGACGCTCAACGTCAACGTCAACGAGAACTTCATCGGCGCGATCCCGCTGCGCTCGGCCAACCCGGCCGGCGACCGCTGGTACAACCCGCTGGCCGTCAAGCTGATGCCCGACGGCACGCTGGCCGAGCGCAAGGAAGTGATCCTGCCGCCGCTGGCGCTGGGCCCGCGCAGCCAGCTGCGCCTGCACTACTACTTCGAGCCCGTGGCCGGCCGCTGCATCCCGCAGCTCGACAACGTGCGCGGCTCGATCGACCCGACCTCGAAGATCGACGTCTCGGGCTTCCCGCACTTCATCGCCATGCCCGAGCTCGCGGCCTACGCCAACGGCGGCTTCCCGTTCTCGCGCATGGCCGACCTGTCGGACACCGCGGTGATCCTGCCCGACCAGGCCGACACCTCCGACACCGAGACCTACCTCGGCCTGATGGGCCAGATCGGCCGCGCCACCGGCTACCCGGTGCTGCGCGTGAAGGTGGGCCGCTCGGCCGAGGTCTCGCAGTGGGCCGACAAGGACCTGCTGGTGATCGGCAGCCTGCAGAACCAGCCGCTGTTCACGCAGTGGGCCGAGCGCATGCCGCTCAAGCGCGCCGCGGCCGCCAACGGCAACGGCGACGGCTCGCCGCAGTTCAAGCTGTCGAGCTGGATCGACACCGCGATCGACTTCGTGATCGGCGCGCGCACCCGCGAGGACTTGCCGGGCTCGATGCAGATCGCGGTCAGCGACGACGGCCGCGACGCGGTGCTCGCGGGCTTCGAGTCGCCGCTGCGCAGCGGCCGCAGCGTGGTCGCCGCGATCTCCAACAGCACCTCGAAGGATGCGCTGCTCAACGCGCTGATGACGCCCGACCTGCTCAAGCGCGTGCAGGGCAGCATGGCCATCGTGCGCGACGCGCAGGTGCACAGCGTGCTCGGCAGCGACACCTACTACGTCGGCCGCCTGCCGCCGATCGCCTGGCTGCAGTGGAACCTCTCGCGCAGCCCGCTGCTGCTGGCGGCCCTGGTGGTGCTGCTGGCCGTGATCGGCGCCGCGGTGGCCTATGCCAGCCTGCAGATCCGCGCGCGTCGCCGCCTCAAGTGACGACCCGCGCCCCGGAGACCGACCCCACGATGACAGGTTTGAAGCCCACGCTTCCCCCTTCCGTTCCCGACCGGCAGCGCCGCTCGCTGTTCGCGGCCGTGGCTGCGTCCGCGCTGGCCTGGACCGGCACGCGCGCGGCCGCGCAGGCCGCACCGACCGCCCCTGCGACGCCACCCGCCGCGCCCATGCCCGCCACCTGCCACCCCGCCGCCGACTGGAACGCCTTCGTCGCGCGCCACGTCCAGCGCGACGGCCGCGTGATCGACTTCAACACGCCGCAGCAGCACTCGACCTCCGAGGGCCAGTCCTACGGCATGTTCTTCGCGCTGGTCCACAACGACCGCGAGCTGTTCGCGCGCGTGCTGGGCTGGGCCGAGACCAACCTCGCGAACGGCAGCGTCGCGAAGAACCTGCCGGCCTGGCAGTGGGGCCGCAAGCCCGGCGGCGGCTGGGGCGTGCTCGATCCGAATCCCGCCTCCGACGCCGACCTCTGGATCGCCTATGCGCTGATGGAGGCCGGCCGGCTCTGGAACGAACCGCGCTACGCGAGCATGGGCCGCAGCCTGCTGGCGCTGGTGGCGCGCGAGGAGGTGGTCTCGCTGTCGGGCTTCGGCCGCATGCTCCTGCCCTGGCCCAAGTCGGTGGCCAGCGGTTCGGTGTGGCGGCTCAACCCGAGCTACATGCCGCTGCAATTGCTGCGCTATTTCCAGCACGCCGATCCGCAGGGCCCCTGGGCCGCGGTGGCCGACAACACGGTGCGCCTGCTCGCGGCCACGGCGCCGCGCGGCTTCTCGCCCGACTGGTGCGCCTGGTCGGAGGACGCGCGCGCCTTCGTCGCCGACCCCGAGAAGGGCACGGTCGGCAGCTATGACGCGATCCGCGTCTACCTCTGGGCCGGCATGCTGGCCGAACAGTCGCCCGACCGCCGGGCGCTGCTGCAGGCCCTGGCGGGCCCGAAGCGCCTGCTGGCCGACCGGCAGCCGATCCCCGAGCTGGTCGACACCACCACCGGCACCGTGCGCGGCATGGGACCGCTGGGTTTCGCCGGCGCGCTGCTGCCCTACCTGAAGGCGCAGGACATGCCCGAGGCGCTGGCCACCGAGCTGGCGCGCCTGCCCAATTCGCGCGCCGACGGCCAGCCGTCGACCGCCCTGCTTCCCTACTACGAACAGATGCTGCTGCTCTTCGGCCAGGCCTGGTTCGACGGGCGCTACCAGTTCCTCCGGAACGGCCAGCTGCAAACCTCATGGAGACTGCTATGTCGACCCACCCGCACGGCATGACATCGCCGCGCCCGACCCGGTTGCGCCGCGCTCCGGCGGGCCTGCCCTCCGCGCGCTGGCTGGCCTGCCTGGGCCTGTTCGCCACGCTGGGCGCCGCCAATCCGGCGCACGCCCAGGCCGACGCCGCCACCGCGCTGATCGAACAGGGCAACTACTGGCAGTCGCAGGGTCGCGCCGACCTGGCCGAGGAAAGCTGGCGCAAGCTGCTCAGCGTGAATCCGCAGTCGGCCGACGCGATGTACGGCATGGCGCAGGTCGAGCTCTCGCGCGGCAACGCCGAGCCGGCGCGCAGCTGGATCGCGCGGCTGCGCGCCGCCGCGCCCAACGATCCGCGCCTGTCGCGCCTGCAGCAGCAGGCGCAGAACCCCGGCCAGGGCAGCCTGCTGCAGCGCGCCCGCGCGGCGGCGCGCGCCGGTCGCGCGGCCGAGGCGGTGCAGCTGTACCGCGACCAGTTCGACAACCGACCACCGCCCGAGGCGCTGGCGCTCGAGTACTACCAGACGCTCAGCAGCACGCCGCAAGGTGCCGACGAAGGCCGCCGCGGCATCGAGCAGCTGGTGCGCGAATACCCCGAGAACGCCAGCTACAAGCTCGCGCTCGCGCAGTTGCGCACCTACAGCGAGAGCACGCGGCGCGAAGGCATCCGCAGCCTGGCCGAGTTGTCGAAGCAGCCGACCGTGGGCGCGGCCGCGCGCGCGAGCTGGCGCCAGGCGCTGATCTGGCTCGACGCCCGCGCGCCCGACATGCCGCTGTACCGCGAGTTCCTCGCCAACAACCAGAACGACACGGCCGTGGCCGCGCGCCTCGAGGCGCTCGAAAGCGGCCGCACGACCGCGGCCTCCGGCCCGGGCGTGCCGCTCGGCGAGGGCTACCGCGCGCTCGACCGCGGCGACCCGGCGACCGCCGAGCAGCGCTTCCAGCAGGCGCTGCGCGCCAAGGCCGACGACAGCGAGGCACTCGGCGGCCTGGGCCTGGTGCGGCTGCGCCAGGAACGCTTCGCCGAGGCGCAGCAGTACCTCGAGCAGGCCGCGCGCGGCGGCAACACCAAGTGGAACTCGGCGCTGCAGAGCGCCACCTACTGGAACCTCGTGAACCAGGCGCGCGCCGCGCAGGGCCGCAACGACCTGCGCAGCGCGCAGTCGCTGCTCGAGCGCGCCGTGCGCATCGATGCGCGCGAGCCCGTGGGCCAGGTCGCGCTGGCCGACCTGCGCGCCGCCGCCGGCGAGCTGCCGCAGGCCGAGCAGGGCTACCGCCGCGTGCTCGAGAGCAAGCCCTCGGATGGCCAGGCCCTGCGCGGCCTGATCGCGGTGCTCGGCCGCCAGGGCCGCGCCGACGAAGCGCTCGAACTCTCACGCCGCCTCACGCCCGAGCAGGCGGCCCAGCTCGGCGGCCTGCGCGACATCCAGGTCGAGCAGGCGCGTGCCAAGGCGAAGCAGCAGGCCGATGCCGGCGACGGCGCCGGCGCGCAACGCACGCTCGAGGACGCCATGCTCGCCGCGCCCGACAGTCCGTGGGTGCGGCTGGATCTCGCCAACATCTACCGCCGCCAGGGCCTGGTGGCCGAGGCGCGCGGCGTGATGGAAGGCCTGCTGATGTCGCAGCCCGACATGCCCGACGCCCTGTTCGCGAGCGCCCTGCTGGCCTCCGAGACCGGCGATGCCGCCGCCGGCATGCAGTACCTCGAGCGCATCCCGGCCGGCTCGCGCACCCGCGAGATGGCCGCGCTGCAGCGCCGCCTCTGGGCGCAGTCGCAGGCGCAGCGCGCGCAGGCGCTCGCGCGCCAGGGCCAGGTCGATGCCGCGCGCCAGCTGCTGGGCCAGGCCGAGGCCTCGCTGAGCAGCGACATGCCGAGCGAGATCTTCGGCCAGCTCGCGGGCGCCTACGCCGACATCGGCGATGCGCCGCGCGCGCTCGCGATGAGCCGCCAGCTGCTCGCGCGCACGCCGACGCCGACCGTCGCCAACCGCCTGCTCTATGCATCGGTGCTGCTCAAGACGCGCCAGGACATCGAGCTGTCGGCCGTGCTGCGCCAGCTCGCGAGCACCAGCATGACCTCGTCCCAGCGCGCCGACTTCGATGCGCTGCGCATCGCCTACGCGCTGCGCCAGACCGACGCGCTGCGCGAGGCCGGCAACCTCGAGGCCGCCTACAACGCGATGGCGCCGGTGCTGGCCGAGCGGCCCGACGATCCGAAGGCGCTGGCCGCGCTCGCGCGGCTCTATTCGGCCGCGCGCGACGAAGCCCAGGCGCTGGCGCTCTACCAGCGCGTGCTGCAGCGCAGCCCGACCGACCTCGACACCTTGCTGGCCGCCGCCGCGAGCGCGAGCGCGCAGCGCAACCACGGCGATGCCGAGAGCTACGTGATGGCCGCGCTCAAGCAGGCGCCCGACGAATCGCGCGTGCTGACCGCGGCCGGCCGCGTCTACCGCAATGCCGGCGACAGCCGCAAGGCCGAGCAGTACCTGCGCGCCGCGGTCGAGGCCGACAGCCGGCTCGCTTCGGGCGGTGCCCCGGGCGCGCCTGGCGTGCCGGGCGGCCTGCCACCCGCGAACCCCTTCGCCGGCATGACCGGCGGCGCCGCGAGCACTGCGCTGCCGGTGCCCGCGGGCGCGGGCGGCAATCCCTTCGCCCAGGCGCGGATGCAGCCGGTGGCCTATGCGCCGGCCGCCACCGCGGGCGCCTACCCGGCGACCTATCCCGTGCAATATCCGGCCTATGCGGCCGCTCCGGCGAACGCGGGCTATCCGGTCGCGGCCGCGTCGGGCGCCACGCCCTGGCCGACGACGAACGCGCAACCCGCGGCCACCGCCAAGGGCCGCCGCACGGCCGGCACCACGGGCACCGCCGCGCCGGCTGCGAACACGCGCACCGCCGCGCGCGCGGCCAACACCCCCCAGGCCACGGCCTACATCGCGCCGCCGTTGCAGCAATACCCGGCGGCCGGCACGCAGACGCTGGCCCCGGTCTACGCCCAGGCACCGCAGCCCTATGTGCAGGGCGGCGGCCTGCTGCCGCTGCCTCGCCCGGGCTCGGCGCAGGTCGACGCCGGCTGGAATGCCGCGCCGCGCGCCCAGCCGCCGGCCGATTCGGCCGCGGCGGAGCTGCGCGAGCTCGAGGCCGCGCGCTCGGTCACCCTCACCGCGGGCACCGTGTTCCGCAACCGCGCGGGCGAAGCGGGCCTGAGCCGGCTGACCGACTTCGAGATTCCGTTCGAGGCCCGCTTCCCGGTCGGCGACGGCAAGATCGTCGTGGGCGTCACGCCCACCTTCCTCGATGCCGGCTCGCCCGCGGGCGACTGGGCCACCGCCAGCCGCTTCGGCGGCGGTCCCGGCTCGGCCTTCACCGGCCTGATGAACGGCACCACGGCCGGCCAGCAGAACGCCGCCGGCCTGGGCCTGAGCGTGGGCTACGAGGGCACGAACTTCGGCGCCAGCATCGGCACCACGCCGCTGGGCTTCCAGCAGGTCAACCTGATCGGCAACGTCTCCTTCAAGGGCGCCTTCGGCGACTCCTGGTCGTACAAGGCCGACCTGTCGCGCCGGCCGGTCACCGACAGCCTGCTGTCCTTCGCGGGCGCGAAGGACGAGCGCACCGGCGAGCGCTGGGGCGGCGTGGTCGCCACCGGCGCGCGCGGCGACATCGGCTACGACGACGGCACCTACGGCTTCTACGGCTATGGCGCGCTGCACGGCCTCACGGGCAAGAACGTGGCGAGCAACTCGCGCTTCGAGATCGGCGGCGGCAGCTACATCCACCTGCTGAGCGAGCCCGGCAACAAGCTCACGCTGGGGCTCAACCTCGGCATCATGGGCTACGAGAAGAACCTCAGCTACTACACCTTCGGCCATGGCGGCTACTTCAGCCCGCAGAGCTTCGTGAGCCTCGCGCTGCCGGTGGACTGGAGCGGGCGCAACAACCGGCTGTCGTGGCGCGTCAATGCCTCGCTGGGCGTGCAGGCCTTCAACCAGAAGGACACGCCCTACTTCCCGACCGACAGCAGCCGCAACGGCGATGCCGGCCGGGCCGCCGCCGGCGCGGCCGCCCTGGGCCTCACCAACGCGATCTACACCGGCCGCTACGCGAAGACCTCGAAGACCGGCCTGGCCTACAACCTCGCCGCAGTGCTCGAGTACCAGCTCGCGCCCAAGATGTTCCTGGGCGGCTCGATCGGCCTGAACAACGCGCAGGACTACCGGCAGTTCACCGGCAGCCTCTACCTGCGCTACGTGTTCGACGGCTCGAGCACGCTGGGCGTGCCCACGGGCACGACGCTGCGGCCGCTGGTGTCGCCCTACACGCCGCTGCTCTGAACGGCGAGGCGCCACGAAGAAAAACCGCGCGGCCCCGAGGGGGCTCGCGCGGTTTCCTGTTCGTTGGGCGCGCTCAGCCGCCCGAGGCCGGCGCCCCCGCCACGGGCAGCGCCTGCGCGTAATGCGGGAGCGGGGCCCACAGCGGCTCGCGCTCGAAGTCCTTCACCCATTGCGGAATGTCGCAGGCCGCCAGCGGCATCGAGATGCCATAGCCCTGGGCCAGCGCGCACCCCATCTCGAGCAGCGCCCCGCCGATCTCCAGCGTCTCCACGCCCTCGGCCACGGGCGTGCGGCCCAGCGCCTTGAGCAGCGCGAGGATGCCCTGCACGATCGCGCGGTCCTGCTCGCTTTCGAGCATGCCGCGGATGAAGGACTGGTCGATCTTGACCGAGGACACCGGCAGCTGGCGCAGGTAGGTCAGCGACGAATAGCCGGTGCCGAAGTCGTCGATGGCCACCGGCACGCCCAGGCCCTTGCAGGCCTCGACGAAGCGCGCCACGGTGGAGAACTTGCTGATCGCTGTGGTCTCGAGGATCTCGAGCTCGAGCGTGCCGGCGCCGAGCTTGGGAAACTGCGCCAGGTGCTGCGCGAGCCGGTCGACGAAGTCCCAGCGCATCATGTGGCGCGGGCTCACGTTCACGCTGATCGCGGTGCGCAGCCCGAGCGCGCGCCATTCGTAGGCCTGCCGCAGCGCCGCGCCGATCACCCAGTCGCCCATGCGCTCGGCGAGCTCGTCGCCCTCGGTGAGCGGCACGAACTGGCCGGGCTGCAACAGGCCGCGCTCGGGATGCTGCCAGCGGATCAGCGCCTCGACGCCCACCATCACGCCGCGCTGCATGTCGACCTTGGGCTGGTAGCAGAGGAAGAATTCGTCGCGCTCCAGGCCTTCCTGGATGCGCTGGCGCGCGCGCACCATCTGTTCGTCGGCATGGGCCTGCGGCGCGTCGAAGTAGTGCACCCGGCCGTCGCCCGCGCGCTTGGCGAAGAAGGCCGCGTGGCTGGCCTGGCGCAGCGCGAGTTCGGGCGGCGGACCGCTGGCATCGAGCAGCCGCGCGCCGAGGCTGGCCTCGAGGTTGACCGCATGGCCGCGCCACTCCCAGGGTTCGGCCAGCGCGGCCAGCATGCGTTCGAGCACCTGGTGGCACTGCGAATTGCCGATGCCCGCGAACACGGCCGCGAATTCGTCGCCGCCGACATGGGCCAGCAGGCCCTCGCGCGGCAGCTGGGCCTTGAGGCGGCGGCGCGCTTCTTCGAGCGCGGCGTTGCCGCCCGCCATGCCCAGGCGCTGGTTCACGTCGGCGAAACGGTCGAGGTCGATGAAGCAGACGATGGCCAGGCGCTTGCCCTCGCGGGCCCAGTCGGCCAGCAGGGGGCGCAGCACCTCATCGGGGGGAAGGCGTTTGAGTCCGGAATCCGGCAGGGCCATGGCGGGAGGTTGCTTGGTCGACAAAGGGCTGAGTCCGGAAAATCGCAATCTATTGTTCTCTCAAAACTGACCGTGGAGCGATCCGGGCGGGTCGAATTGTGACGTTCGCGGTCTTCGCGCAACACCGTGGCATCGAAGCAGGACCAAAGCATTCGCGGATGCGGTGCCCTGGAACCGGGGAAGCGAGGTCGAGCCGACAGGTCTTTCTTATTGGCAGCTCGCCCCCACGATGCGGCCCGAGGGCTCGATCCGCACGTTGAGGCGGGTCGGATCGAGCACGGGATCGGGCGGGTCGGTGGAGAGCACGGTGCGCGCGAACCTGGCGCCGCTGCGCTGGCGCATTTCCTCGAGCAGCGGCTGGGTGGCGCGCAAACCCAGCGCGAAGCGCACGCCCTCGGCCAGGCAGCTTTCGGGCGGCGGCGCGAAGGCCGGCGGCTCCGGCACTTCGGAGGTGAGAGGACGGTCCTTGGGCGGCGCCTGGCAGCCGGCGGCCAGCAGGAGCAATGCCGCGAGAGAGAGCCAGTGTCGGCCGTGGATGCGCATTCGGGGGTTCCTTGAACGGGGCGTAGCTTAGTCGCGCCCGGCCGCGAATTCGGGCGATTTCGGCCAAACGAGAACAAAAGTATCGACAAAATTCACGATCTCCCTACCAGATTCCAGAGGGAAAACGTTTGCTTGATCTTGGCATGCGATCCGGCGCGCAGTCCAGCGGCGATGACGCGCCGATCGCCGACTGTGCCATCGGCGCTTGCCACCGTATCCTAGGAGCACCCGGCCCGGCGCCGCCTTCCGAACCCTGGACACACACCGATGAGCCCTGCCTCCAAGACCGCGGCACCCGCCGCCCTCCCCGGCCAGCCCGCGCCGCACGACCTGCTGGTGAACGTGCCGCGGCTGGTCTCGGCCTACTACAGCGGCCGGCCCGATCCCTCGGTGCCCGCGCAGCGCGTGGCCTTCGGCACCTCGGGCCACCGCGGCTCGTCCTTCGACAACGGCTTCAACGAATGGCACGTGCTCGCGATCAGCCAGGCGATCTGCGACTACCGGCGCCAGAAAGGCATCGATGGCCCGCTGTTCCTCGGCATCGACACCCATGCGCTCTCGACGCCGGCCTTCAACAGCGCGGTCGAGGTGCTGGCGGCCAACGGCGTCGAGCTGATGCTTTCGCAGGACGACGAATACACGCCCACGCCCGCGGTGTCGCACGCGATCCTGGTCTACAACCGCGGCCGCAGCAGCGGCCTGGCCGACGGCATCGTCATCACGCCCTCGCACAACCCGCCAGAGAGCGGCGGCTTCAAGTACAACCCGCCCAACGGCGGCCCGGCCGGCACCGACATCACCTCGGCGGTCGAGGCCGCCGCCAACGGTTTCCTGGCCAACGGCCTGCAGGGCGTGAAGCGGCTGCCGCTGGCGCAGGCGCTCCAGGCCTCGACCACGCACCGGCACGACTACCTCAACACCTATGTGGAAGACCTGGCGCAGGTGCTCGACATGGACGCCATCCGCGACGTGCCGATCGCGCTGGGCGTCGATCCGCTGGGCGGCGCGGGCGTGCACTACTGGCCCGCGATCGCCGAGCGCTACAAGCTCTCGCGCCTGACGGTGCTGAGCCAGGAGGTCGACCCGACCTTCCGCTTCATGTCGCTCGACTGGGACGGCCGCATCCGCATGGACCCCTCCTCGCCCGATGCGATGCACCAGCTGATCGCGCTCAAGGACCGCTTCGGCATCGCCTTCGCCTGCGACACCGACCACGACCGCCACGGGGTGGTGGCGGGCAGCAGCGGCCTGATGCAGCCCAACAGCTACCTCGCGGTGATGATCGACTACCTCTACACGCACCGCCCCGGCTGGCCCGCCGCCGCGGCCGTCGGCAAGACGGTGGTGAGCAGCCGCATGATCGACCGCGTGACCCAGCGCCTGGGCCGCCGGCTGTACGAGGTACCGGTGGGCTTCAAGTGGTTCGTCGACGGGCTGGTCGACGGCTCGCTGGCCTTCGGCGGCGAGGAAAGCGCGGGCGCGACCTTCCTGCGCCGCGACGGCACGGCCTGGACCACCGACAAGGACGGCATCGTGCCGGCGCTGCTGTCGGCCGAGATCGCCGCGCGCACCGGCCGCGATCCGGGCGAGCGCTATGCCGAGCTCACGCAGGCGCTGGGCCGGCCGGTCTCCGACCGCGTCGACGCGGCGGCGACGGTCGAGCAGAAGAAGCGGCTGTCGAACCTGTCGCCGGCGCAGATCCGCTCGACCGAGCTCGCGGGCGAGAAGATCGTCGAGGTGCTGAGCCATGCGCCCGGCAACGGCGCGGCCATCGGCGGCGTGAAGGTGGTCACGGAGAACGGCTGGTTCGCCGCGCGTCCGTCGGGCACCGAGAACATCTACAAGATCTACGGCGAGAGCTTCCAGGGCCGGGAACATCTCGCGCGCATCCTCGAGGAAGCGCAGCAGGTGGTGGACGGCGCGCTCGCGGCGCCCTGAGACGCATCGCGCGATGCGCACGCTGGCCCTGCGCCTCTCGCCCGGCGACGACCTGCGCGCGGCGCTCGACCGCGTGCTCGCGCAGCAGGCGGTGGACGCGGCCTTCGTGCTCTCGGGCATCGGCAGCCTGCGCGGTGCGCGGATCCGCTTCGCGGGCGCGCCCGAGCCCACGGCGCTCGAAGGCGACCTGGAGATCCTCACGCTCTCGGGCTCGCTCTCGCCCGACGGCTCGCACCTGCACATCAGCGTGGCGGACGCGCAGGGCCGCGTCTGGGGCGGCCATGCGGCGCCGGGCTGCGTGGTGCGCACCACCGCTGAAGTGTTGCTGGCGCTGCTGCCCGCATGGCGCTTCTCGCGCGAGCACGACGAGGCCACGGGCTATGCCGAACTGAGGATGCGCGAGAAACCGCTGGATCGCGACTGAGCCAGGCGGGTTGCTCAGTGCGGCTTGTCGTTGAGGTCGTACTTCATGACGCGGCCATGCCGCCCCTCGATGTCGCGCTCGACCTCGTAGACATCGCCGCTGTCCGGGCGGCGCTGCGCGAGCACCGCGTCGAGCGCCGCGAGGTCGGCCGCATCGAGCTGCAACGCGAGCATGCGCAGGTGGTCGGGCAGATGGTCGCCGCGGCGCACGCCGACGATCACGGCCGCCACCTCGGGCTGCGCGAGCACCCAGCGCATCGCGACCGCCGACAGCGAGGTGCCGTGCCGCCGCGCGATCTGCCGCAAGGCTTGCAGCAGCGCCTGGAACAGATCCCAGCCGCCGAAGTCGTCGATGATCAGCTTGTACTTGACCAGCGAGCGGTTCTCCAGCGGCTCGGCCGGTTCGCTCGCGCCAAGCCAGCGTTCCGAGAGAAAGCCGCCGGCCACGCTGCCGTAGCACAACAGCTTCACGCCGGCCTGCGCGCACCAGGCCGCGAGCCGTGCGCGTGGCCGCTGGTCGAGCAGCGAGTACTGCACCTGCATGCTGCGCAGCGGCAGGCCCGCGTCGCCCAGTTCGTGCGCGCGCCGCGTGTCGAAGTTGGTACCGCCCAGCAGCTCGATCTTGCCGGCGCGCTGGAGCTCGGCGAGCCAGTGCGCGACCTCGACGTAGCGCGGCACGCGGTAGTCCCACCAGTGGAACTGCACCAGGTCGAGCCGCTCCACGCCGAGGCGGCGCAGCGAGCGGTCGATGGTCTGCTCGACCTGGCGCTTGTCGATGATCGAAAGCAGCGCGAGGTCGGGCACGAACTTGGTGTGCACGCGCAGCTGCGCAAGGCTGTCGGCGCCGTGGCGCGCGCGGTGCTCGCGGCGGAACTCGCCAATCAGTTCCTCGACGCCGGTGTAGATGTCGGCGCAGTCGAAGGTGGTGATGCCGGCCTGGTAGTAGGCCGACATGTCGGCGATGGCCGCGGCGCGGTCGATGCCGCCATGGCCGCCGGCGAGCTGCCAGCCGCCCTTGAGCATGCGCGAGATGGAATAGCCGGGGGCGAGTTCGGTGCGGGGGACGGTGCTCATGGTCGAAGGTCGGAAGGGTGGACCACGGCCGTGGTGTCGGCGTGGCGGAAGACGCGCGTGCCGATGCGCGTGATGCGCAGGCGCGAGGGACAGTTCGGGTCTGGACAGGCGATCTCGGCGTCGGTGCTCATCCAGTCGTTGCCGTCGGTGGCGCGCTGCTTGGCGGCCAGCAGCGGCAGCACCGCGCCCAGCGAGTAGATCGAGAAGCCCTGCCCCGGCGGCAGGTGCAGCATCTCGCCGCGCAGCTCGAAGTGGTCGCCGGGCTGGCCGCAGTAGATGCGCGCGCCCTCGGGCGCGACCACCTCGACGCGCAGGTCGTGCAGCGTGAAGCTGCGCTCGGCGGCGGGATCGGTCGGTGTGCTCATGGGAGGCTCCTGCTCAGGGATTGGGCGGCGTCACCGACAGGATGATTTCGGTCGGCGCCTGCGAGGCGTTCATGTAGCGATGCGGCAGCCGCGCGTCGAAGGAGATGCTCTCGCCGGCCTGCACCGGGTAGTCGACGCCCGCGACCTGCGCCACCAGCGCGCCGGCCACCACGTAGACGCACTCGGCCGAGGCGTGGCCGCGCGGCTCGTCGGCCGACATCTGGCCCGGCTGCAGCACGGCGCGCAGCACCTCGAGCTGGCCCACGCCGGCGGTCAGCCGCTCGTAGGCGACCTGGCCCTGCGGCGCCGTGAGCATCGCGCGCCGTCCCGGCCGGCTGACCCAGACGGTGGGCGGCGCGGGGTCGGAGAACAGCGAGGACACCGATTCGCCGAACACGCCCGCGAGCCGGCGCAGGGTTTCGAGGCTGGGGTCGGTGACCGCGCGCTCGATCTGGCTCAGCAAGGTGGCCGACACGCCGGCCTGGGCCGCGAGCTCGCGCAACGAGAGGCCGCGCGCGGTGCGCAGTTCCTTGAGCCGTTCGCCGATCATGGGTGGGGATTTCCTTTTGTGCAGTCTGGCAGCACGAATGAGGCAATGCTATGTGCCATGACGGTGCACGTCAAGCTGGCTGAACGCCCAGGATCGATGCGTTATTTACAAGGAAAACCCGAACTCGCCCCGCTTGTGCTCCGTGCACTTTCGCTGCACACTCCGCGCCCATCTCGTGCAGCAGCACTTCACAGGAGTTTCGAATGGCCGGCCCGTCTCCCTCCTCCACCGCATCGCCTCCGCGCCGCCGCGCCTACCGATGGCTGCTGGCCTTTCCCTTCGTCTGGCAGGCCGGCCTCGCGCCCGTGGTCAACGACATCGCGCTGCGGCCCTTCGGCCTGCCGTTCCCGATGGCCTGGCAGATGGCGGGCATCGTGCTCACGAGCGTGGCGATCGCGCTGGTGTTCCGGCTCGACGCGCGCCATGGCGTGGAGGACGAGGAAGCCGACTTCCTCGCGCGGCACCAGGACGCCGGGACCGACGGCCACGGGAGCGCGCGATGAAGCTCGCGATCGTCCTGGCCATCCTGCTCGCCACGGTCGCGGGCGCCATCGCCTACGGCCGCCGCACCCGGCGCGCCGCCACCCTGGCCGAATGGGCCGTGGGCGGCCGCAGCCTTGGCACCCTGCTGTTCTGGTTCATGAACGCGGGCGAGGTCTACACCACCTTCGCGGTGCTCGGCATCTCGGGCTATGCCTGGGCGCTGGGCGCGCCGGCCTACCTGGCCTTCTGCTCGGTGTCGATGAGCTATGCGGTCGGCTACTGGCTGATGCCGAAGATCTGGCGCGCGGGGCGCATCGGGCGCCTGCTCACGCAATCCGACTTCTTCGCCGCGCGCTACGAGGCGCCCTGGCTCGGCGTGCTCACCGGCGTGGTCGGCATCGCCTCGCTGGTGGTCTACGTGCAGATCCAGCTCGTGAGCCTGGGCCTGATCGTGCAGCTCACGCTCGACGGCGCGGTATCGAGCGAGGCCGCGACCATCGGCGCGGGCCTGTTGATGATCGCCTTCGTGTTCGTGGCCGGCGTGCGCTCGGCGGCCTTCGCGGCCGGCGTGAAGGACGTGCTGATGGTGCTGGTCGTGGTGCTGCTGAGCGTGACGGTGGCGAGCAAGGTGGGCGCGGCCTCGCTGCTCGACCTGTTCGCGCTGGCCGAAGCGAAGCATCCGGGCATCGGCAGCTTCCCGGGCCTCGATGCGAGTTCGCCGACCACCGCGATCTGGCTCATGACCTCGGCCATCAACATCGCGCTGGGCAACTGGGTGTTCCCGCACCTGTTCCAGATGTCGTACACGGCGCACAGCGCCACCGCGATCCGGCGCAACGCGATCTGGCAGCCGATCTACTCGCTGGCCTATTTCTTCATCATCCTGCTGGGCTTCGCGGCGCTGATCGCGGGCACGCAGCCGCCGGGCGGCAACCTCAACGCGGCGCTGCTGCAGTTCGTGTCCGACCGCTATCCGGCCTGGACCGTGGGCCTGCTCGCTGGCACCGGCTTCCTGCTGGCGCTGGCGCCGGGCTCGCTGCTGCTGCTGACGGCCGGCTCGATCTTCACGCGCAACGTGGTGCGGCCCTTCAGGCCCGCGCTCGGCGAAGGCGCGGCGCTGGCGCTGTCGCGCGGCTCGCTGGTGTGCTTCGCGGCGATCGCCGTGTGGTTGTCGATCAGCCAGAAGGGCTCGCTGGTGAAGATCCTGCTCGACGCCTATTCGGCCATCGGCATGCTGGCGCCCGGCGTGTTCCTCGGCTTCCTCTGGAAGCGCACCAGCGCGCTCGGCGTGCTGGCCGGGCTGATCGCGGGTTTCGCGGCCCTGCTCGCGCCGCCGGCCGCGAAGTTCTGGGCCACCGCGCTGCCGCAATGGGAGGCCGGGTTGATCGCGATGGCGATCAATGCGGCGGTGGTGGTGGCCGTGAGCCTGGTCACGCAACGGCCGCGCGCCGCCGCGCTGGCACTGGGGCAACTCGACGACGGGGCACCGCGCGCACCCCGCGGCCTGCCCGCGCGAGTCGCCTGAACGCGCGTCAAGCCTCCAGCATCTCCACGCGCAGCGTCGCGACCGCGCCGGCCACGGCCGGGTGCGACTGCAGCGCATGCACCGCGAGATCGAGCGCGCCCTGCGCCATCGGCTCGGTCAGCACCAGCACCTGCGCACCGGCCGCGCAGGGCGCGGCCAGCGTCACCCGCCGCAAGGGCACCTGCTGGCTCGCGAGCCAGGCCGTGACGGACTCGATGCCGCCGGCCGCGTGCACCGGTACGCGCAGGTAGTGCGCGCTGCGCACCGCCGCGCGCGGCAGCACCTCGAGCGCATTCATCGCATGCGCATGGAAGCCCAGGTGCGGCACGCGCTGCGCGGCCGGGGTGCCGGCCAGCCGGGCCACGTCCACCAGGTCGGCGATCACGGCCGAGGCGGTCTGCTCCGAGCCGGCACCGGCGCCGTAGTACATCGTCACGCCCGAGGCATCGCCCTTGACCATCACCGCGTTCATCGAGCCGTTCACATGCGCCATCAGATGCTCGGCGGGCACCAGCGCGGGCTGCACGCGCAGCTCGACGCCCTCCTCGCGGCGGCGCGCCACGCCCAGCAGCTTGACCCGAAAGCCCAGCTGCTCGGAGCAGGCCACGTCCAGCCCCTGCAGCGCCGTGATGCCCTCGGCCTGCACGTCGGCGAAGCGCAGCGGCATGCCGAAGGCATTGGCCGCGAGCAGCGTGAGCTTGTGGGCCGCGTCGATGCCTTCGATGTCGAAGGTCGGATCGGCCTCGGCATAGCCGAGCGCCTGGGCCTGCGCGAGCGCGGCCCCGAAGTCCAGGCCCTCGTCGCGCATCTTGCTGAGGATGAAGTTGGTGGTGCCGTTGACGATGCCCGCCACCCATTCGATGCGGTTGGCCACGAGGCCTTCGCGCAGCGCCTTCACGATCGGGATGCTGACCGCCACCGCACCCTCGTAGGCCACCGCCACGCCGTGGCGGCGCGCGGCTTCGAAGATCTCGCCGCCATGCTCGGCCAGCAGCGCCTTGTTAGCCGTCACCACGTGCTTGCCGTGGGCGATCGCGGCCAGCACCCAGTCGCGCGCCGCGCCGGTGCCGCCGGCCACCTCGACCACCACGTCGAGTTCGGGATGGGTCGCGACGCGCATCGCGTCGTCGGTGAGCGCCACGCCCTCGCCCACGATGCCCGCGGCGCGCGCGAGGTTGCGCGCGGCCACGATGACGATCTCGATGCCGCGGCCGGCGCGCGCGGCGATCTGGTCGTGGTTGCGCGCCAGCACGCGGAAGGTGCCCGAGCCGACGGTGCCGATGCCGATCATGCCCACGCGCAGCGCTCGCATGGCCTGGCTGGGCACGACGGTTTCTAGGGACTGGACGGGATCGCGGTACATGGGCTTCTCCAAACGACAAAAACAAAAACCCAGCTGCCAGAGCTGGGTTTCATTCGTTCGGGGGAAGAGCGATCACCAGGTGGCTGCCGGAACGGCCACCTGCGCGTGCTCAGGTGGCCGCGGTGGTAATGGTGGTAATCATTCGTGCATCCATTGCCCATCCGGTCCGCGCGGAAGCGGACGGCATCATGCGGCCCATGCGGGCGTCGCTCGATGCGAAGGCGGGGTGGAAACACGACATGGGGGCGGAGTGTACAGGACGCCTCAGGCCGGCTCGGCCTGGACCACGCGCGGCACGGCCGACAGGCGCCCCTCGAGCCACACGCTGTAGCGCGAGAGCCCGAAGCACAGCAGCCAGTAGATCGCCGCGATGAACAGGTAGCCCTCGAGGTAGAACGGCCGCCAGGTCGGATCGCCGCCGAGCGACAGGCCGAGTGCGCCCGTGAGCTCGAACAGCCCCACCACCGTGACCAGCGAGGTGTCCTTGAGCGTGCCCACCACGTTGTTGGTCAGCGCCGGCACGACCAGCCGCAGTGCCTGCGGCAGCACGATGTCGCGCTGCACCGGCCAGCGGCCGAAGCCCAGCGCCATCGCGACCTCGGTCTGGCCGCGCGGCACGGCCTGCAGGCCGCCGCGAATGATCTCCGCCAGGTAGGCGGCCACGAACAGCGACAGCCCGGCCAGCACGCGCACCAGCACGTCGGGCTGCCAGCCCGCGGGCCACAGCAGCGGCAGCAGGAACGAGGCCATGAACAGCACCGAGATCAGCGGCACGCCGCGCACCAGCTCGATGTAGCTCGCGCAGAGCGTGCGCACCACCGGCCAGCCCGAGCGGCGCCCGAGCGCCAGCAGCAGCGCGAGCGGAAAGGCCAGCGCCAGCCCGACCACCGCGAGCCCGATGGTCAGCGGCAGGCCGCCCCAGCGGTTGGTCGGCACGTGGCTCCAGCCGAACACGCCGCCGCGCATCAGCAGCACGAAGGCCGCGAGCGCCAGCAGCCACAGCGCCGGCAGCCACCAGCGCCAGCTGCGCGGCCAGGCGCTGAGCAGCGTGACCGCCGACAGCAGAGCGACCGCGATCGCGGGGCGCCACTGGTCTTCATAGGGGAAGCGGCCGAACAGCATCGGCCGCCATTTCTCGGCCACCACGCCCCAGCAGGCGCCGTGTTGCACCGCGCGGCAGGCCTCGGCATCGGGGCGGAACACCGCGTGCACCACGGCCCAGTCGACCAGGTGCCAGCCGGCCCAGGCCAGCAGCGCCGCGAGCAGCAGCGTGGCGAGCGTGCGCAGCGGCGAACCCCAGAGTTCGTGCCGCCAGGCGATCGGGCCTCGCACGACCCTCATCGCCAGCCCCGCAGCGCGACGCGCGCGTTGTAGCGGTTCATGCCCAGCGAGATCACGAGCGACAGCAGCAGGTAGACCGCCATGATGATCGCGATGCACTCGAAGGCGCGGCCGTTCGCGCCGATGGTGGTGTTGGCCACCGACACCAGCTCGGGATAGCCGACCGCCACCGCGAGCGAGGAGTTCTTGACCAGGCTCAGCACCTGGTTGGTGAGCGCCGGCACGATCACGCGCAGCGCCTGCGGCAGGATCACGATGCGCAGCTGCTGCACCGGCGAGAAGCCCATCGCCTGCCCCGCGAGCACCTGCCCCTGCGACACCGACAGGATGCCCGCGCGCACGATCTCGGCCACGAAGGCGGCCGAGTAGAGCGACAGGCCCGCGACGATGGTCACGTACTCGGGGCTCAGCGCCGCGCCGCCGTTCACGCCGAAGTCGCCGCGCTCGGGCCATTCGAGGTGCGTGGGCCACCAGCCGCCCTCGCCCGCCACCGGCCACGGCACGCTGAGTCCGCCCTTGCTGAGCCACACGCCCGGCAGCAGCCGCACCGGCTCGGTCGGGTCGGGCAGCAGGTTCGCCATCACGAAGGCCAGCATCAGCAGTTGCACCAGCAGCGGCACGTTGCGCAGCAGCTCGACATAGGCGGCGCAGATGCCGCGCACCAGCACGTGCGGCGCGAGCCGGCCGATGCCGATCAGGGTGCCGAGCAGCACCGAGAAGACGACCGCCGGCACCGCGGCGCGCACGGTGTTGACGAGGCCGGCGAGGAAGGCCCGCCACGACGGCTGGCTGGCCTCGAAGTCGAGCCAGCCCTCGCTGATCGCGAAGCCCGCGGGCTCGCTGAGGAAGTCGAAGCCCGAGCGCACGCCGCGCGCGCGCAGCACCTCGAGCGCGTGGTGCACGACCCAGAAGGCGCCGGCCACCACGGCCAGCACCAACAGCACCTGCACGGCCCAGGCCAGCCAGGCCGAGCGGCGTTCACCGCCCGCGGCCCGCAGGCTCATCGCACCGGCGGTGCGTAGATCAGGCCGCCCTTGCTCCAGAGGTTGTTGGAGCCGCGCGGCAGCTTCAGCACCGACTTCGGTCCGACGTTGCGCTCGAAGATCTCGCCGTAGTTGCCCACGGCCTTGATCGCGCGGTAGGACCAGTCCTTGTCGAGGCCCAGCAGCTTGCCGAGGTCCTCGCCGGCGCC
The DNA here is from genome assembly GCF_057809595.1 of Variovorax sp. FG153. Lineage (NCBI taxonomy): Bacteria > Pseudomonadati > Pseudomonadota > Betaproteobacteria > Burkholderiales > Comamonadaceae > Variovorax > Variovorax sp. FG153. The sequence goes on along the minus strand of NZ_JBMDKG010000010.1, from coordinate 70,487 downwards.
CAGCAGGCGCTGCTGCGCGGGGTCCTTGCTCGAGGCCTTGAGCTGTTCGGCGTTGGCCTCGGTGATGCCGGCCTCCTCCGCCTCGATCAGCGCATTGGGCACCCACTTGGCGATCGCGAACCATTCGTCGTCGCCGCGGCGCACCAGCGGCGCCAGCGGTTCCTTGGAGATCAGCTCGGGCAGGATCAGGTAGTCGTCGGGGTTCTGCGCCTCCTTGTTGCGCAGGCCGGCGAGCGCCGAGGCGTCGGTGGTGAAGGCCTGGCAGCGGCCCGAGAAGAAGGCCTTGAACGAGGCCTCGAAGCTCTCGAACACGACCGTCTTGACGGGGATGTTCTGGGCCCGGAAGTAGTCGGAGACGTTCTTCTCGTTGGTGGTGCCCGACTGGGTGCAGATGGTCGCGTTCTTCAGTTGCTTGGCGCTCGTGACCTTGAGCTTCTTCGGCACCAGGAAACCCTGGCCGTCGTAGTAGGTGATGGTCGTGAAGTTGAAGCCCAGCGAGGCGTCGCGCGTGAGCGTCCAGGTGGTGTTGCGCGCGAGGATGTCGATCTCGCCGGCCTGCAGCGCCGAGAAGCGCTGTTGCGAATTGAGCGGCACGAACTCGACCTTCTTCGCATCGCCGAGCACGGCCGCGGCGATCGCGCGGCAGGTGTCGACGTCGAGGCCCGACCAGTTGCCCTGCGTGTCGGGCGCCGAGAAACCTGCCACGCCGTTGGTCACGCCGCACTTGAGGCTGCCGCGCTGCTTGACCGCGTCGAGGGTCTTGCCGGCGAAGGCGGGCGCGGCGGCGACCAGCGCGGCGGCGGTCGCCGCCAGGGCGAAGGCGGATCGGAATCGGGGCGTCATGGATGGGTTCTCCTCAGGCAAAAAGGCAGTGTACGAGGCGGCGCGCCGGGCCGCCAAGGAACCGGCGGTTGGATGCATATGCGAAGCCCGTGCATGCGCCATGGATGCCTGGTCCGATGCATGCCGTTTCTTCACTACCATACGGCCCTCGCAACATTTCGAACCATCACCGAGGAACCCCGACCATGTTCAAGTCCGACGACACCGGCAAGCTCATTCTTCGCGTCGCCCTGGGCATCCTGATCCTGCTGCACGGCATCGCCAAGGTGAGCAAGGGCGTGGACGGCATCGGCGGCATGCTGGCCTCGCACGGGCTGCCGGGCGTGCTGGCCTACCTGGTCTACGTGGGCGAGATCGTCGCGCCGGTGCTGCTGATCATCGGCCTGTACACGCGGCCCGCTGCCGCGATCGTGGCGATCAACATGCTCGTGGCGATCTGGCTGGTGCACCGCAAGGACCTCGGCGCCCTCAACGGCCAGGGCGGCTGGGCGCTCGAGCTGCAGGGCATGTTCCTGTTCGCGGCCATCGCGCTCGCGTTCACGGGCGGCGGCCGCTTCGGGCTCAACAACAAGTAGTCCGGCTCAATCGTCGTCGGCCGCGTCGAGGCCCGGGAACAGGACCTCGGTGTAGCCGAAGCGCGAGAAGTCGCGCACCCGCATCGGATAGAGCTTGCCCAGCAGGTGGTCGACCTCGTGCTGCACCACGCGCGCATGGAAACCGCTGGCCGTGCGGTCGATCGGGTCGCCGTAGGGATCGAAGCCCGTGTAGCGGATGTTCGAGAAGCGCGGCACCACGCCGCGCAGTCCCGGCACCGACAGGCAGCCTTCCCAGCCCTCTTCCTCGGCCTCGCCGATCGGCGTGATGACCGGGTTCAGCAGCACGGTGCGCGGCACCGGCGGTGCATCGGGATAGCGAGGATTCACGACGTCGGTGCCGAAGATCACCAGTTGCAGGTCGACGCCTATCTGCGGCGCCGCGAGGCCGGCGCCGTTGACCGCATGCATGGTCTCGAACATGTCGCGCACCAGCAGGTGCAGTTCGTCGGTGTCGAAGGCGGTGACCGGCTGCGCGATGCGCAGCAGGCGCGGATCGCCCATCTTGAGGATTTCGTGGATGGCCATGGCGCGGATTATCGCGACGGCACTCGCGCCCCGCGACGCGCCCGGCCTTTCGCGGCCACCTTACTGCTGGTGCGGCGAGCCCGGGGCGATGTTCTGCGGCACATAGCCCGGCATGCCCGGCAGGGCGCCCGGCACGCCACGCCCGGTGCCGGGGGTCACCGGCACGGTCCGCTGCGGCGGCAGCCCCACGGGCGGCGCGACGACCGGCGGGCGGCCACCGCCCCAGCCCGGACGCCCGCCGCCGCCGTTCCAGCCCGGACGCGGCGGGTAGGGATAGCCGGGGCGCCCGTAGTAGGGCCGGTCGCGGTAGTAGGGACGGCGGTCGTAGTACGCCCCGCCATTGATGTAGACCGGCGCGGGCTGCACCACCACCGGGTCGGAATAGTAGGGATCCGAGTAGCCCCCGCTGTAGTACGGATCGCCGGGCACCGCGACGCAGCCGGTGAGCAGCGCGAGGCCACCGGCGGCGAGGCATAAACCGAGAACACGAGTTTTCTGCATGAGGGTCTCCTTGTCAGCCTTCTGCGTTCATTCAACGTACCAGCTTGTAGGCCCTGTTGACTGCGCTGGTGTGAAGTCGCGTAACGGCCGGTAAGGAGGACGCCGTCCTCTCATTCCGCGGCCGGAGGCACGCCGTTGGCGAGTATGTCCAGCATACGCGCCTCGTCGATCACCTCGACGCCGTTCTCGCGCGCCTTGTCGAGCTTGCTGCCGGCGTCCTCGCCGGCCACCAGGTAGTGGGTCTTCTTGCTGACCGAGCCGGCGACCTTGGCGCCGGCCATCTCCAGTTTGTCCTTCGCCTCGTCGCGGCTCAGCGTAGGAAGGGTGCCGGTGATGACGAAGGTCAGTCCCGCCAGCGGCTTGGGCACGCGCGCCGCGGGCTCGCCCTCCTCCCAGCTCAGGCCGCAGGCGCGCAGCTGCTCGACCACCTCGCGGTTGTGCGGCTGGTCGAAGAAGGTGCGCAGGCTCTGCGCCACCACCGGACCGACGTCGTTGACCTCGAGCAGCAGCTCCTCGCTCGCGTCCATGATCGCGTCGAGCTTGCCGAAGTGCTTGGCCAGGTCCTTGGCCGTGCTCTCGCCCACGTGCCGGATGCCCAGGCCGAAGAGGAAGCGCGGCAGCGTGGTCTTCTTCGAGGCCTCGAGCGCGTCGACCAGGTTCTGCGCCGACTTGTCGGCCATGCGCTCCAGCCCCGCCAGCGTGGTGAAGCCCAGCTTGTAGAGATCGGGCAAGGTGCGGATCAGGTTGGCGTCGACCATCTGTTCGACCAGCTTGTCGCCGAGCCCGTCGACGTAGACCGCGCGGCGCGCCGCGAAATGCAGGATCGCCTCCTTGCGCTGGGCACCGCAGAACAGCCCGCCAGTGCAGCGGTAGTCGGCCTCGCCCTCCTCGCGTACGGCATCCGAGCCGCAGACCGGGCACTTGTGAGGCATGGTAAAGATGGCTCCGCGCTCGCCCTCGGGCCGCGCCAGGCTCTCGGGCGTGACGCCCACCACCTCGGGGATCACGTCGCCCGCGCGCCGCACGATCACGCGGTCACCCACGCGCACGTCCTTGCGGCGCGCCTCGTCCTCGTTGTGCAGCGTGGCATTGGTCACGGTCACGCCACCGACGAACACCGGCGCCAGCTTGGCCACCGGCGTGAGCTTGCCGGTGCGCCCCACCTGCACCTCGATGCCGAGCACCTCGGTGATCTGCTCCTGCGCCGGGTACTTGTGCGCCACGGCCCAGCGCGGCTCGCGCGAGACGAAGCCGAGCTGGCGCTGCAGCTCGACGCTGTCGACCTTGTAGACCACGCCGTCGATGTCGTAGGGCAGGCTGTCGCGCTGGCGCCCGATGTTCTCGTGGAACGCGATCAGCTCGATCGCGCCGGTCGCGCGCGCGGTCTGTATCGCCACCGGAAAGCCCCAGGCATGGAACTGCTGCAGCCAGTCGAACTGGGTCGGGCAGTCGGGCCCGCCCTCGGCCGGCGGCGTGACCTCGCCGAGGCCGTAGGCGAAGAAGCTCAGCGGCCGCTCGGCGGCGATCGCCGGGTCGAGTTGCCGCACCGCTCCCGCGGCCGCGTTGCGCGGGTTCACGAACACCTTCTCGTTCTTCTGGCCGGCCGCGATCCTCTGCCGCTGGCGCTCGTTGAGCGCCTCGAAGTCGGCGCGCTTCATGTAGACCTCGCCGCGCACCTCGACCACCGGCGGCGCGTTGCCCTTCAGGCGCAGCGGGATCTCGCGCACGGTGCGGATGTTCTGCGTGACCTCCTCGCCGACCTCGCCGTCGCCGCGCGTGGCGGCCTGCACCAGCACGCCGTTCTCGTAGCGCAGGTTCATCGCGAGCCCGTCGAACTTGAGCTCGCAGACGTAGGCGATCTGCGGACCGTCCTCGGCCAGGCCGAGCTCGCGCCGCACGCGCGCGTCGAAGCTGCTGGCGCCGCCGGGCGTGATGTCGGTCTCGGTGCGGATCGACAGCATCGGCACCCTGTGGCGCACCTTGACGAAGCCGTCGAGCACCTTGCCGCCCACGCGCTGCGTCGGCGAGTCGGGCGTGCGCAGGTCGGGGAACTCGGCCTCGATCGCCTGCAGCCGCTGGAACATGCGGTCGTACTCGGCGTCGGGCAGCGCGGGCGCGTCGAGCACGTAGTAGAGATGGGCGTTGTGGTGGAGCTTCTCGCTCAGGTCGGCGGCTTCGCGGGCCGCTTCGTCGCGCGTGGTCATGGGGTGTCTTCCGAAAAAACGATGCGGCCGCCCGACCGCTTCGTGGCGGGCTGGGCGGCCTTGTGCATGGCGGGAACGGCTTAGCTGAAGAGCCGGCGCGCCAGCGGCGAACCCGCCGCGAGGTCGCGCGCGTCGAGCGTGTCGTAGAGCTGCTCGAGGTCGGCGCCGATGGCGTCCATGGTCTCGTCGCGCAGCAGCTGGCCGTCGCTGTCGGTCACCACGCCGTCCATCTCGCGCGCCAGCGTGGCGGCGATCTCGCGCATGCGGGTGAAGGGCTGCTCGCCGCGGTCGACCTGGGGCACGTCGAGGCTCAGGCTCAGTTCGCGGATGGCCGACTGCGCCGGGTCGTCGGCCAATGCGGCCTGGGTGTCGAAGGCCAGGCCCAGGATCGGCGGCAGGCCCAGCTCGCTGGTCGGCAGCACCATGCGGCCCGGGATGATGCCGGCCACGAAGCCCAGGCGCGCGGCGTTCTGCTGCACGTAGCCCGGGCTCCAGGCCGCGTGCAAGGCGCGCAGCACGAAGCCCAGCTGCGCATCGTGCGCGCTGGCGAACTGGTCGAGCTCGCGCGCGCGCGCCACCTCGTCGAGCATCTCTGGGAACTCGGGCGCGCCGTTCAGCGCGTCGGCGAAGGCCTGGGCCTTCACCACGAATTCCGAATACTCGATCTCGTTGAGCGCGCCGGTGCGGTTGGCCAGCTGCACACCGACCTGGAAGGCGCCGTAGCGCTGTCCCGGCACGGGCGGCTCCCATTGGCGCGAGTGCTCGTTCAGGCCCTCGATGGCGACCGGCTTGCTGCCCGCGCGGCGCGTCGGCGGCATGGCGGCAATGGCCGCGTCGCCCGAGGCCAGGCCATCGAGCGAGATCGGCGCGATCACGTCGATCAGCGGATCGAGCCCGCCGCGCCGCTCGCCCGTGGGCACCGGCAGCGTGCCGGGCGCAGGCAGGTCGGGATCGAACAGCGGTTCATGCCGGTCGTTCGTCGGCACCTGGCGCGGATCGACGTGCATCACCGGCTCGTAGCCGTCGTCGGACGGTGCGCGCTGCGCATCGGCCGGATCGCCATCGGCCGCATCGGGCTGGCGCGGTGCGTTGCGGCGCGAACGCAGGGCGTCGTAGCCGATCACGGCCGCGAGGACGAGGCCACCGAGGATGGCCAGGGCAAGCGTGAGATTGCTCATGGGTGCGCGCGCCTCAGGCGGCCTCGACCATCGAGGCCGCCGCTTCCATGTCGACCGCGACGATGCGCGACACGCCCTGCTCCTGCATCGTCACGCCGATCAGCTGCTCGGCCATTTCCATGGCGATCTTGTTGTGGCTGATGAAGAGGAACTGGGTTTCACGGCTCATGGCGGTCACGAGTTTGGCGTAGCGCTCGGTGTTGGCGTCGTCCAGCGGCGCATCCACTTCGTCCAGCAGGCAGAACGGGGCGGGATTGAGCTGAAAGATCGCGAACACCAGCGCGATCGCGGTCAGCGCCTTCTCGCCGCCCGACAGCAGGTGGATGGTCTGGTTCTTCTTGCCCGGCGGCTGCGCCATCACCTGCACGCCGGAGTCGAGGATCTCGTCGCCGGTCATCATCAGCTTGGCGTTGCCGCCGCCGAACAGCTCGGGGAACATGCGGCTGAAGTGCTCGTTCACGGTCTTGAAGGTGCCGCCGAGCAGGTCGCGCGTCTCGGCGTCGATCTTGCGGATGGCGTCCTCGAGCGTGGTGATCGCCTCGTTGAGGTCGCTCGACTGCGCATCGAGGAAGACCTTGCGCTCGCTCGCCACCGCGAGCTCGTCGAGCGCCGCGAGGTTGACCGCGCCGAGCGCCACCACCTCGCGGTTCAGCCGGTCGATCTCGCCCTGCAGGCCGGCCAGCCGCACCTTGTCGGTCTCGATCGACAGCGCGATGGCCTCGAGGTCGGCACCGGCATCGGCCAGCAGCTGCTCGTACTGCTCGAAGCCCAGGCGCGAGGCCTGTTCCTTGAGCTGGAATTCGGTGATGCGCTGGCGCAGCGGGTCGAGCTCGCGCTCGAGCTGCAGCCGGCGCTCGTCACTGGCGCGCAGCTTGAGCGTGAGGTCGTCGTACTGGCTGCGCGCGGCGCCGAGCGCGGTCTCGCGCTCGAGCTTGAGCGCGAGCGCGTCCTGCAGCCCGGCCTGGGCGGCGGCATCCGACAGCCGGCCCAGTTCGCCGCGGGCGCGCTCGTCCTCGTCGGCCAGCGCCACGGTTTGCTGCGAGGCCGTCTCGATCGAGCGGTTGAGTTCGCCGCGGCGCGCCTCGAGCGTGCGCTGCGCGAAAGTGGCTTCCTGCGCCTGGCGTTCGAGGCTGCGGTGCTGCTCGCGGCTGGCGGCCAGCGCGCGGCCGGCCTCGATCACGCGTTCGTCGAGCTCGGCATGGCGCTCCTGGCTGTCGGCCAGCTGCATGTCGAGCTCCTCGAAGCGGCCCTCGGCGGCGATGCGGCGCTCCTGCAGTTCCTCGAGCTGGGCATCGACCTCGCCGAGGTCGGCCGCGAGCTGCTCGCTGCGCGCGCGGGTCTGTTCGGCCAATTGCGTGAGGCGCAGCGTCTCGACCTGCAGTTCGTGCGCGCGCGACTGCGTGTCGGCGGCTTCGCGGCGCGCCGATACCAGCCGCTGCGCGGCGTCGGCGTAGGCGGCCTCGGCGCGCACCAGGGCCGCGCGGGCCTCCTCGCTGATCAGCGCCTGGGCGCGCAACTGGCGGTCGAGGTTCTCCATCTCCTGTTGGCGCGCCAGCATGCCGGCCTGCTCGGAGTCGGGGGCGTAGAAGTTGACGCCGTGCGCGCTGACCGCGTGGCCGCTCTGCACGTAGATCGTCTCGCCAGGCTGCAGCGCGCCGCGCTGGGCCAGAGCCTCCTCGAAGCTCGCGGCGGTGTAGCAGCCGTGCAGCCAGTCGGCCAGCAAGGCCTGCTGGCCCGCGTCGTTGAGGCGCAGCAGGCTCGACAGCCGCGGCAGATTGGCGGCGCCTTCGGGCACACCGGCCACGGGCGGGCTGAAGAAGGCCAGCTTGGCGGGCGGCGCGTCGTTGGCGAAGGCGCGGACCATGTCGAGGCGGCTGACCTCGAGCGCGCCCAGGCGCTCGCGCAGCGCGGATTCGAGCGCGTTCTCCCAGCCCTGCTCGATGTGGATGCGGCTCCACAGGCCCTGCAGGCCGTCGAGCCCGTGCTTGGCGAGCCAGGGCGCGAGCTTGCCGTCGGTCTTGACCTTCTCCTGCAGCGCGCGCAATGCCTCGAGCCGCGCCGACAGCTCGGCATGGCGCGCACCCTCGCTGTTCACCGCCTGCTGGCGCGTGCGACGGTCGTCGTCGAGCCGCGGCACCGCTTCCTGCAGGTCCTGCAGCCGCGCGTCGGCCTCGCTGGCCGCTTCCTGCGCGGCCTCGAGCTGCTCCTGCATCGCCACCAGCTTCGCCTCGTCGGGCGCGGCCAGTGCGTTCTGGTCGGCGCGCAACCGTTCGCTGCGCTGGTTGAGCTGGCGCGACTGCTCCTCGATGTTGCGCTGGTCGGCCGCCAGCACCTGGATCTGCTGCTGCACCTGCACGACGGCCGTGCGCTGCGAATTGGCCTGGTCCTGCGCCCGCTGCTGCGCTTCCTCGAGCTCGGGCATGCGCGCGTCGTGCTCCTCGAGCTGGGCCGCGAGCAGCACGGCCTGCTCCTCGGCGTCCACGCCCTGGCCGGCCAGCGTTTCGATCTCGGCCTCGGCCTCGACGCGGCGGTTGTCCCACTGCGCGATCTGCTCGCGCAACTGCACCAGCCGCTGCTCCACGCGCTGGCGGCCCTCGACCACGAAGCGGATCTCGCCCTCGAGCCGGCCGACCTCGGCGCTGGCCTCGTACAGCTTGCCTTGCGCCTGATTCACCAGGTCGCCGGCGCCGTAGTGGGCCTGGCGCACGGTCTCGAGCTCGTTCTCGATGTGGCGCAGGTCGGCCGTGCGCGACTCGAGGTCGTTGATCGCCTTCTCGGACTCGGCCTTGATGCGCGCCTTGTCGCTCTCGCTCTCGGCGCGCTTGAGGAACCACAGCTGGTGCTGCTTCTTCGTGGCATCGCCCTGCAGCGCGTTGTAGCGTGCGGCCACCTCGGCCTGCTTCTCGAGCTTCTCGAGATTGGCGTTGAGCTCGCGCAGGATGTCCTCGACGCGCGTGAGGTTCTCGCGCGTGTCGCCCAGGCGGTTCTCGGTCTCGCGGCGGCGTTCCTTGTACTTCGAGACGCCCGCGGCTTCCTCGAGGAACAGGCGCAGTTCCTCGGGCTTCGATTCGATGATCCGGCTGATCGTGCCCTGGCCGATGATGGCGTAGGCGCGCGGGCCCAGACCGGTGCCGAGGAACACGTCCTGCACGTCGCGCCGGCGCACCGGCTGGTTGTTGATGAAGTAGCTGCTGGTGCCGTCGCGCGTGAGCACGCGCCGCACCGCGATTTCGCCGAACTGGTTCCACTGGCCGCCGGCGCGGTGGTCGGCGTTGTCGAACACCAGTTCCACGCTCGAGCGGCTGGCCTGCTTGCGCGAGGTCGTGCCGTTGAAGATCACGTCCTGCATCGACTCGCCGCGCAGTTCCGAGGCACGCGATTCGCCGAGCACCCAGCGCACCGCATCCATGATGTTCGACTTGCCGCAACCGTTGGGCCCGACCACCCCGACCAGTTGGCCCGGCAGCAGGAAGTTGGTGGGTTCGGCGAACGACTTGAAGCCCGAGAGCTTGATGGAATTGAGACGCACGACTTGTCGGCCTGTCCTGCGTCACTGTGTCCCGGCCCGGGAGGTCAGGTCAACAATTAACGCCAAGGTATTGATTTGTAAGGAAAATTGCACGGGCCCGCCGCTTGAAGCAGGCCGCCGCCCCAGCCGTGGATGATAACGTCAGGGCATGAGCGAATCCTCGGTTTCTCCCCTGAAAGACCGCCGCGCCTGGCTGCTGGCGGGCGCCGGCGCCCTGCTCGGGCTCGGCGGCTGCGGCGCGTTCCAGAACACCCAGCGCGCCGAGCCCTATGCCAACCAGGAGTGGCTGCAGTCCGGCGCCAACCGCATCGCCAACCTCTCGCTGCGCGACAACCTCGAATCGATACGGCGCGTGCAGACCACGCTCTACCGGCGCAATCCGCGCGAATGGCGCAAGTCGGCCGCCAGCATGGACGCCGCCAGCCAGCGCGCCTGGACCGCCGTGACGCAGGGGCCCGACCTGCCCGAGCTGCACGGCGCCACCGGTATCGAGGCGATCCGCCTGGCCTTCGACACCGGGCCGCAGGGTTACCAGGGCGACCGCGTGGCCGCGCTGGTGGTGGGCTGGGCCTCGATGCTCAAGCAGGCCAACGGCGACACCTGGGAGCAGTCCATGATCGACGGCGTCAACGCCGAGAACAGCTACCGGGCCGCGCGCAACTTCGAGATCTCGCTGTGGCTGATCGCCTCCAAGACCGGCCCCGACGGCCAGCCGCTGCTGCTGGCTACCGAGATCAGCGAACGCGGCCGCAATCTCGTGGCCGACCGCGAGCTGTCGAAGGTGGTTGCGCGGCTCGACCTGCTGGCGGCCCAGGCCGACGAGAAGTACCGGCGCGCGGCGCTCGATTTCGGACAGAACTGGGTGATGGGCGTGGTGATGCCCTTCTTCACGCTGGTGCCGCGCTGAATCCGGGCGGGCGGCACGCCGCCTTCGCCTCGGCCCGGGGAAGATATCGGAAACATATTTCCGATTTTCGTATTTACGGTAATATCTTTCCATGACCAAACAGGAACTGATCGCCGCGCTGATCGCCCGCCGCGAGGCCTCCGGCCTCACGGGCGCCGAGATCGCGCAGCGTTCGGGCCTGACCGAGCGCTCGGTGCGCAACGCGCTCGGACCGCAGGGCAATCCGCAGATGTCCTCGCTGCTCGCGCTGGTCGATGCGCTGGGGCTCGAGCTGCAGCTGGCGCCCAAGGGCTTCGGCGCCAGCGCCGCGCTCGACACCGATGCCGGTTACCGCCCCGTTCCCACGCGCGTGGGCACCGCGGTGGCCGCCATGGCACAGTCGCCCGCGCCGCCGCCCTACGCACCTGGCGCCCCGGCCCGCCGCGGCTCGCGCAGGCGCTCGCCATGAACGTCAAGATCCTCGAGATCGCGCTCGGCGCGCGCCGCTTCGGCAAGCTGTTCCAGTACGCCGACTTGTGCCGCTTCGTGGCCGAACCCGAGATCGTCGCGGCGCCGCCGGCCGAGGTGCTGTCGCTGTCGATGGTGGCGAACGATGCCGCCTCGCAGGCCGCCCTCTGGAGCGACGTCAAGAATCCGCTGTTCAATGCGCAGGGCGGCCAGTTGCCGCGCTTCTTCCAGAACCTGCTGCCCGAGGGCGTGCTGCGCAGCCACATCGCCCAGTTGCGCGGCTGCCGCGAGAACGATCATTTCGAGCTGCTCGCGGCCTGCGGCGGCGACCTGCCGGGCGCGGTGAGCGCGCGCCCGGTGTCGGTGGACCGCGCCACCCTGCAGCGGCTCATCACGCAGGACCAGGACGCACTCGAGATGTCGGTGGTCGAGCTGCCGATGCCGCAGGGCATCTCGGTGTCGGGCGTGCAGCCCAAGCTGGGCCTGCGCCGCCAGGGCGGGCGCTACGTGGCGCGCACCCGCGCCGGCGCCAGCACGCGCGTGATCGCCAAGCTGCCCGTGGCCGGGCGGCCGCACATGCCGCAGCTGGAGATGCTCTCGCTGCAGATGGCGTCCGCCGCGGGCGTGGCGGTCTGCCATGCCGAACTCGCGCCGCTGTCCGCAATTTCGGCCGAGCACAGCTACGCCCTGCCCGACGAGCCCGAGTTCCTTGCCGTCACGCGCTTCGACCGCGAAGGCGCGCGCCGCATCCACTTCGAGGACTTCGCGCAGGTGCTGGGCTTCGATCCGCTGCACAAGTACGGCGGCAGCTACCTCGACATGGCGCTCGCGATGCGGGCCTTTCCCTCGCTCGGCGAGGAGGCGGTGCTCGAGCTGGTGCGCCGGCTCGCGGTCAACGAGCTGCTCGGCAATCCCGATGCGCACCTGAAGAACTTCGGCGTGCTCTATCCCGATGGCGCCTCGCCGCGCTTCGCGCCGGCCTACGACATCGTGGCCTACGCGGCGCTGCAGGGCGTCGAGGGCCATGCGCTGCCGCTGCTGCCCGCGGCGGGCAAGGCAGCCCCGAAGCGCAGCGGCCTGTTCAGCCCGGCCAACGTGCGCGCCTTCTGCTTCTCGGCCGGCCTGCACGAGCCGCAGGTGCGCCGCGTGGTCGGCGACACCGCGCGCCGCGCGCGCGAGCAATGGCCCGCGATGATCGACGGCGCCACGCTGCCCGCGCCCTGGAAGGCGCGGCTGCGGCAGCGCCTGCAATCCCACCCCCTGCTGCAGGGCATGGCCCGGCGCGGCCAATAGACTCCCGGCCCGGCGGAGCCGGCATCGCGGCGAGGCCGGCGATACACACGCGCACAACTTTCCGCGATGATGCGTCCGCCCAGGTGACATAGTTCAACGCAACATGACGGGAATTGGCGCATGCGAGTCGGTATCGTGGTTCTGGAGTTGTTGATCGACGCGGGCGCGGCCTGCGCCGCCCTGGGCCTGCTCGGTGCCGGCAGCGCCGCCTTCACGGCCGCGAGGCGCCGCTTCATCGGCGGCGGCGACGGAGGCCTCGCCGCGCCCTCCCCGCACGGCCAGCCCCACGGCGGCGACGGCGGCCGTTCGGGCGATTCGCCCTCGTCCCGGGAACCCGCCCCCGGAAGCTGAGGCAAACTGTCGCCGGCTCCCTGAATCTTCCACATCTACCAGCGACACCATGAGCTCCATCAATTTCATCGGCGGCGAAAAAGGCGGGGTCGGCAAGTCGGTCACGGCACGGGTCCTGGCCCAGTACTTCATCGACCACAGCCGCTCCTTCACGGGCTTCGACACCGACCGTTCGCACAGCTCGTTCACCCGCTTCTACGAAGGCTTCGCCTCGCCCGTGGTGGTCGACAGCTTCGAAGGGCTCGACACGGTGGTCAACGGCTTCGAGACCCACCCGCAGCAGAGCGTGATCGTCGACCTCGCGGCACAGACGCTGGCACCGCTGGCGCGCTGGATCAAGGAATCCGACCTGTTCGACGTCTTCGCCGAGATCGGCGTGACCGTCAATTTCTGGCACGTGCTCGACGACGGCAAGGACTCCTCCGACCTGCTCGGCACGCTGGTCGATACCTTCGGCAACCGGCCCAACTACATCGTGGTGCAAAACTACGGCCGCGGCAGCGACTTCGGCACCCTGCTCGGCTCGCAGTCGATGTCCAAGGCCACCGCCAACGGCGCGCGCGTGATCGCGCTGCCGCGGCTGCACGAAGCCAGCATGCGCAAGATCGATGCGCAGAGCACCAGCTTCTGGAAGGCCGTGAACGACCGCGAAGGCCCGCACGCCCTGGGCCTGCTCGAAAGGCAGCGCGTGAAGTCGTGGCTGGCGACCGCCTACGCGGCCTTCGACACGCTGCCGCTCTGAGCGCCAGCTAGATCATTCCGCCGTTGACGGAAATCACCTGCCCGGTGATGTAGCCGGCTTCGTCGCTCGCGAGGAAGGCCGCCAGCGCCGCCACCTCCTCGGGTTTGCCGGCGCGCTTGGCGGGCACCATCTGCTGGATCAGCGCCGGGTCGAACGCCGCGTCGGCCATCGGCGAGGCGATGATCCCGGGCGCGATCGCATTCACCGTCACGCCGCGCGAGGCCACCTCGAGCGACAGCGCCTTGGTCGCGCTGTTGAGCGCGCCCTTGGCCGCGGCGTAGTTCACCTGGCCCTTGTTGCCCACCAGCGCCGCCACCGACGAGATGTTGAGCACGCGCCCCCAGCGGGTGCGCATCATCGGTAGCAGCAGGGGCTGGGTCACGCGGAAGAAGCCGTTGAGCGAGATGTCGATCACCTTGTGCCACTGCTCGGCGCGCATGCCCGGCAGCACCGCGTCGTCGTGCACGCCCGCGTTGTTGACGATCACCTGCACCGGCCCCGGCTCGAGCATGCGCGCGCAGGCAGCGGCGCAGGCCTCGTCGCTGCGCAGGTCGAAGACGTGGCATTCGGCCTTGCCGCCGGCCGCGGCGATCTTCGCGGCCAGCTGCTCGACCGCTTCGGGCCGCGAGTTCGCATGCAGCAGCACGGTCGCGCCGTCGCGCGCGAAGCGCTCGGCCATGGCGGCACCGAGCGCGCCGCTGGCGCCCGTGATCAGGGCGCGTTTTCCTTGGAGGCTCATGATTCCTTCGGGGTGTCCAGGGCCAGCGGCGTGTTCAGCACCACCACCGCGCGGCCATCGGCCAGCGCACGGCCTTCGCCGTCCCTGAGCCAGAACTCGTACATCACCTGCCGGGCGTCGCCCGACAGCCGCCGCGCCTCGACCTGCAGGCGCCCCTCGATCTCGTCGAGCCGCGCCACCGTCGTGCGCACGCCGCGCGTGCTCGCGAGGAAGCCGGCCGAGGGCGTGGCGCCTTCGCTCGCCAGCAGCCCGCCGTGCAGCGCCATGGCCTGCGCGGCGTACTCGATGGCATTCGGCGCCAGCAGCCCGCTGGCCGTGCGCAACGGGTTGTCGGCCTGGCGGTGGGTGGTGGTGCTGCAGCGGATCGTCTCCGCATCCCAGCCCTCGAGCCGTTCGAGCAGGCACATGCTGCCGCGGTGCGGAATGCGCTGCGCGATGCCGTCGCGCTCGAGCGTCTGCGGCACGAAGCTCATCGCGCGAGCTCCGGCACCAGATCGGCCACCAGCAGCACGTTGGCGAACGGCGTGCCTTCGCTCATCGGGATGCTCCGCACGCCGAAGCCCAGCCGCTCGAGCAGCGCCATCCATTCGGCCAGCGGACGGCCCCAGGTCGGCGACACCTTGTGGCCGCGCACGCGCGTCACGGTGCGGTCGACCCACTGGCTGATCGCGAAGCCGCGGCGGCTCGAGGCATCGCCCACGCGCAGCAGCAGCCGCGCCCGGGGACTGCCGCCGCGCTGCAAGGCGTCGCGCACGCGTCGCAGCACGCCTTCCTGCGCGGCATGGTCCACGTAGTGCAGCACGTCGAGGATCACGACCAGGTCGCAATCGGGCAGATCGGCCGCGCACATGTCGGCGCAGAGCAGCCGCGGCGCCGGCTCCAGATGGCCGATCGAGGCCTCGGCGCGCGCCACGTCCTTGGGCATCAGCTCGATGCCGGTGTACTCGGCGGCACTCGGCGTGGCGCCCCAGCCCGCGGGCCAGCGGCCCTGCTGCTGCATGCGGCTCATCGAGGCCAGCAGGCTCGCGAACAGGCCCTGGCCGCAGCCGATGTCGACCACGCGGCGATGCCGCGCATCGATCAGCCCGCGTTCGAGCAGGCCGCGGAAGACCGGATCGCGCCCGAGCTTGCCGCGCGCGAAATGCCAGGCGAAGCTGCCGCCCTTCCTGTAGGGATCGGTGGCGGCCTCGTGCAGCTCGCGCCAGGCGCCGTCGGTCGAGAGCACGGTGCTCATTCCCGAAGCCCCTCGGGCAGGGTCACGGCGCGCAGTCCATCGGCGCGCAGGCGTTCGAGCAGCAAGGGCAGTACCTCCAGCAATACGGGTTCTCCACGGGCGGTGCGCGCGGCATTGCCGTCGTGCAGCAGCAGGATGTCGCCGGCCGCCAGGCCGCGCGTGAGGCGTGCCAGCACGCGCTGCGCATCGCCCTCGCGGGTATCGAAGCCGCGGCGGGTCCAGCTCACGAGCGACAGGCCGAGCCGGTGCAGCACCGGCTCCAGGAAGGGGTTGCGCAGCCCGGCCGGCGCGCGAAAGCAGCTCGGGCGCTGGCCCGTCACCTCGCCCAGGATCTGCTGCGCCCGCGCGATCTCGCTGGCGAAGCCGCGTGGGCCGAGGAAGGAAAAGTTGTGCCGGTGCCGCGCCGTGTGGTTCTGGATGCTGTGGCCGCGCGCCACGATCTCGCGTGCCAGCGCCGGCCGGGCCTGCACGCGCTCGGCGATGCAGAAGAAGGTGGCGCGCTGGCCATGGGCATCGAGCAGGTCGAGCACGCGCGGCGTCACCGCGGGCTCGGGGCCGTCGTCGATGGTGATCGCCACCTCGCGGCGCGCGATGGCGGCCGCGGGCAGCCGCGTGACGTTGGGACCCAGCAGCCGGCTGCGCGGCGTGAGGCCGGCCGCGGTGATCAGCGCATGGTTGAGCACGATCGCGCCGAGGGCCCAGGGCCAGGCGCCCGGCACCAGCACGCCCGCGCCGACGGCGGCCGCGTGCCAGGCCGCGCTGGCGCGGATGGCGGGCGGCCAGGGCCAGGATTCGGGGGCGGCGGGTGCGGTCGACATGGCGCGGGATTGTGCGTCAGCCGCGCGCGCCGTCGCCCGAAGACCCCGCCTCGCCCACGGGTGGTGCCACGCGGCGCGCGAAGGCGGCCGACAGCAGCAGCGCCAGCAGCGCGCCCGGCGCCACCACGCGGCCGATCGAGGACAGCGCGGGAATGTCGGAGATCGCGATCAGGCCGAAGGAGACCACGGTCGTCAGGTTGGCGAGCATCAGCGAGGCCAGCGTGTCCTCGTCGGCCCGGCCCGTGGTGCGCAGCTGGTCGAAGAACAGCGCGTAGTTCGAGCCCACCGCCACGATCAGCAGCAGCCCCACCAGGTGCAGGATGCCGAGCGCCGCCTGCAGCACGGCCATGCCGCCGAGCGTGAGCATCACGGCGAACAGCAGCGGCTGGCACACCGCCAGCAGGCGCCGGCCCGAGCGCAGGTAGATGCCCAGCAGCACGACCACCGCCAGCGCGCCCAGCAGCACCTGCACGAAGGCCTCGTGCAGGTAGCGCTGGTAGAGGCCGCCGAGCTCGCGGCCCACGTCGACCACCTGCACCTCGGGCACGCCGGCGAGCGCGGCCTCGAGCTTCGCCTGCTCGAACTTCGGTCCCGGGTGCAGCGCGATCAGCGTCGACCAGCCGCCGCCCGGGCGCTCGTACATCAGCGAGCTGACCACCGCGCGCAGCGGGCCTTCGCGCAGTTCGTCGAGCTGCACCGGCTTGAGCTGGCGCGCGGCCTCGACGTCGGCCACGAAGGGCGCGAGCCGGCTGGCCGGCAACGGCAGGCCCTGCGTGGCCTCGGCCAGGCGGGTGCGCAGGGTGTCGGCGTCGGGCAGGCTCGCCAGGCGCGCCTGCTGGGCCGCGATGCTCGGCAGCACGCGCGTCACGGTCTCGAAGCCGCCGAGTTCGCCGCGGTCGACCAGCGCGCCGAGCTTCGCGCTCGCGGCCTCGTTGTTGCGCAACGCCGCCTGAGCGTCGGCGCCGTTGGCCATCACGATGATGCCGCCGTCGCTGGTGCCGATGTCGTTGCGCAGCATCTCGTCGAGCTGCTGCTGCGCGCGCGGCACCGGGCTCATCGCGCTGAGGTCGGCGCGCCACAGGTGGCCGCCCTGCCACAGCACCAGCGCCGCCGCGGCCACGCCCAGCGCCGCCAGCGGCCAGCGCAGGCGCGGCAGGTTGCGCACCAGCAGGCCCGCGAAGCTCGCCATCTGGCGCCGCATGCCCATGCCGGTGGCACCGTCGGGCGCGAGCATCGGCAGCGCGTAGCGGGTGGCGACGGCGGCCGCGACCAGGCCCGCGATCGAGAACACGCCCAGCTGGGCCAGGCCCGGAAAGCCCGAGAACACCAGCGCCGCGAAGCCGCAGACCGAGGTCAGCAGCCCGATGCGCACCGTGGGCCAGTGCACCGTGCGCCAGCGCTGCCAGCCGGTGCCGGGCACGGCGGCGCCGCGCGCCTGGATCAGGTAGTAGATGGCGTAGTCGACGGTCTCGCCGATCAGCGTGCTGCCGAAGCCCAGCGTGAGCCCGTGCACCGAGCCGAAGACCCAGCTGACCGCCGCGGTGCCGATCACCACGCCGGTGGCCACCGGCAGGAAGGCGATCACCAGCGCGCGCGGCGAGGCGAAGGCAAGCAGCAGCAGCCCGCCCATGACGATGCCGCCGACGATCGCGAGATGGATCGCCTCGGTCTTGATCTTGTCGCGGCTGAGCACCGAGAACACCGGCGGGCCGGTCAGCAGCAGTTGCGGCCTGGCTTCGCCCAGGTCGCGCGTGGCCGCCTCGTGGGCCGCGTGCACGCGCGCGATCGCCACCGCCTGCGCGTCGAGGTCGCTGCCGGCGGCGCGCGTGGTCAGGATCATCAGCGCGCGCGGCGCGGTGCGCGACATCCACACGCCGCCTTCGCTGCGCGGCGCGCTGGCCGGCACCAGTTCCTCGGCGATGCGCGTGGTCTCGCCCGTGGGGTCGCGGTCGAGGAAGGGCTTGATCACGTTGCCGGCCGGCGTGCCGAGCATCGACAGCGTCTCGTTGATCGCGTCGCGCAAGCCCTCGACCGTGAAGCGCTCGGGCGCCACGCCCGGCGAGAGCTGGTAGCGGTGCTGGAACACCCAGGTGCCGGCCTCGGTCCAGTCGCCGGTGTCGCCGTTCTGGATCAGGTCGAACAGCTGGCTCCCGCGCATGTCCTTCGCCATCGCGCGCGACACCTGCGCGCGCGCCTCGGGCGTGCCGCCCTCGAGGCCCAGCATCAGGGTGCGCGAGGCCACGCCGCTTTGCAGCTGCTCGATCAGCACGCGCTGGCGCGCATCCGGGCTCTTGGGCAGGAAGGCCGACAGGTCGGCGTTGAACTGGGTGCGCGAGATCTCGAGCACGCCGGCCAGCAGCAGCGCCACCCAGACCAGCAGCACGACCGCGCGGCGCTGCCAGCTCGGCGGCCCCTGCGGCGCGGTCGCGCTCACGGCGTGGTACGCCCGGCCGGCGCGGCCGGTGCGGGCTGGGCCGCGGGACGGTCGGGCACGATGTTCATCACCGAGCGGTCGCCGCCGACGAACTCCATCTCGAGCCCGAGCACGTCGCTCGCGCGCCCGCTGATGCGCATGCTGCGCACCTGGGCCGCGAGCCGGCTGTCGATCGGCGTCAGGTCGAGCGCCCATTGATTGGCCGAGCCGGTCACGGTGCTGCGGAAATAGCGCTGCAGCGTGGTGCCGTCGCCGCTGAGCGTGCCGCGCATGGCTTCGACCAGGCCCAGCAGCTCGGGCATGCTGTCGAGCGCCAGCGTGCGGTTGCGGCCGCCGCGCGACAGGGTCAGCGTGTTGCCCTCGACCGCCATGGTCTCGACGCGCGGCGACAGCGTGCGGCGCACCAGCTTGTCGGGCGCGTCGAAGCTCAAGGTGCCGCGCGCATCGAGCGGGCCTTCGAGGCCGTGCACGAAGCGCTGCTCGGTGAAGCGGGCCTCGCCGCTCTTCTGCCTGGCCAGCAGGCCCATCAATTCGTTGAGGTCGAAGGCCCAGGCCGGTGCGGCGCCGAAGGCCAGCACGAGCAGCAGGGCCTGGAAGAACCGTTCAAGCCGCCGCGGGCGCATCTGCATCTTCGAGCCAGAAATCATGGAAATTGAACCAGTTGTAGGGGTAGGCGCGGCACAGCGCCTCCAGGCGCGCCACATAGGCTTCGACCGCGGCGCGGATCAGCCGTTCGCGCTCGGCGGCATCGGCCGGGCGCTGGCCGAAGTCGGCCAGGCGTTCGAAGCGGACATCGTAGCGCGCACCGCCGCGGTAGACCCCGGCCATGAAGAACACCGGCCGCCGCAGCAGCGCCGCGAGCCGGAACGGCCCGTCGTTGAAGCTGGCGGGCCGGCCCAGGAACGGCAGCACGATGTTGTTGCCGCGCTGCTGCGCGGGCTGTTCCTCGCTGCCGGGCAGCGTGCGGTCGGCCAGCATGCCGCCCATGCCGCCGCCGTCGAGCCAGTCGCGCAGCGCGAGCATCGAGTGCGGCCGGCCCAGCGCGATCACGTGCGGCCGCGCCTCGGGCAGGCTGATCGCGTTGAGGATGGCGGTGATGCGCTGCGCGTTGTCCGGGTACATCAGCATCGCGAGGCGCATGCGCGCCTGGTCGGGCTGCTGGCGCTTGCAGGCACCCATGGCCTCGAAGCTGCCCACGTGCGCGCCGAGCAGGAAGGCGCCGCGCCCTTCGAGCGCCGCTGTCTCGAGCTCGACCTGGCCGTCCATGCGGAAGTCGAACAGGTCCATGCGCCCGCGCAGGAAATACACCCGGTCGAGCACGGTCGAGGCGAAGGCATGCAGCAGCTTGAAGCCGTCGACCCAGCCGGCCTGCGGGCCGATGGCGCGGAACAGGTAGCGCTTGATGTGGCGCCGCGGCGTGGGCGCGAACAGCAGGAAATAGAGTGCAATCGGCGGCAGCAGGAGCCGCGTGATGCGGCGGCCGAAGAAGATCGCCATGAAGCAGATGAAGCGCAGCGCGAGCATGTTGCTGCGCTCGGGGGCGCGCGTCCAGTCGGCCGCGTCGGCGGTGGCGCCGCCCGCGGGGGGCGCGGTCCGGGCGGCGGCGTTCACCGCGCGGGTCTCGGCCTCGGTGTGCTTCATCGCGGCGACTCTGCCACGGGGGTCCAGCGGCCGGTGACGGCCACCACGCCGTCGCAGCGCACGTCGAAGCGCACACCGCCACCGGCGGCCTCGGGGTTCAGCTCGATCGCCAGCACCGCACCCGGGCGCACCGGCGCCAGGAACTTGGCCGCGGCCAGCGTGGGGTTGGGGCCGAGCCGGGCCAGCAGCGCCGGCACGCGGCGGATCGCCTCCTGCACCTCGGCCAGCACCAGCGCGCCGGGCAGCAGCGGCTGGCCCGGAAAGTGGCCCGCGAACGCGGGATGGTCGACCGGCACCGTGTGCACGAGCCGCACCGGCGTGCCGTCCTCGGCCAGTTGCGCCAGCGCGAACTCGCGCAGCGCGCGCACCGTGAGCTTGCCCGTGCCCTCGCGCGGAAAACCCTTCACGTGCACCACGCGTCGCGGCACGAAGACCGGCTCCAGCCGTTGCCGCAGCGCGCCGACGATGGCCGCCGCCGTGAGCTCGGGCGCCACCACGAAGGCGATCGGCCGCACCACGCCGTCGGCCACCTCGTCGGGCAGCCAGAAGGCGCCGTCGTCCACGCCGGGAATGCTGTTGAGGTGGTAGTTGAGGTGGGCCAGCGAACTGCGCCGGCCGGCCACGTGGATCAGGTCGTTGGCGCGGCCGAACAGCCGGAAGCGGCGTTCGTCGAGCAGCTCGAGCACGTCGGCCATCGGCGTCGGCTCGGGCAGGAAGTCGCCACTGAAGATGAAGCGCTCGTTGCCGTCCTCCCCGCCCGGCTCGGCATGCACGCGGATCTGGCCGAAGGTCTCCCAGACCTCGGTCTCGGTGGTGCGGCGCATCGCGACCTGGCCCGATTCGGTGCTGCCGTAGATCTCGAGCAGCACGCCGTGCAGCGCCTGTTCGGCCTGGGCGGCCAGCTGCGGCGACAGCGGCGCGGTGGCCGAGAGGATCAGGTCGACCTCGGGCAGCGCGATGCCCGACAGCAGCAGCGTCTTGAGATGGAACGGCGTGGTCACCAGCGCGCGCGGCCGCGGCACCGAGGCCAGCGCCTGCGCCACGTCGGCCGGGAAGAAGGGCCTGCCGCTGTCGAAGGCGGCGCCGCCGAGCATGGCCAGCAGCACCGAGGATTCGAGCCCGTAGCTGTGCTGCACCGGCACCGTGGCAACCAGCGTCAGGCCCGCGAGCGAAGGAAGATCGAGCACGCGGCACAGGCGCTCCACCGCCACCGCCACGTCGCCCGTGAGCGTGCGCCAGGTCTTGGCATGCGGCTGGGGCGCGCCGGTGGAGCCCGAGGTCAGCAGGCTGGCCGCGTGGCGTTCGGCGTCGATCATCGGCACGGCGGCCGGGTCGCCCGCCTCGGCGGGCGCCGGGCCGGCGCTTTTCTCGATCACCAGCCGCGTCATGCCGGGCGTCTGCAGCGCCGGGTCGTCGACCAGCGCGAACAGCCCCTCGCCATGCGATTCGCGCAGCCGCGACAGGGTGTCGGCGCGCGCGTCGGGCGGCAGCAGGCTGGCATGGCCGCGCACCAGGGCCGCGGCCATGCCGACGATGAAGTCGTAGCGGTCGGAGCAGAGATTGACCGCGGCGCCGTGGGCCGGCAGCTGCGGCGCGAGGCGGGCCACGTCGGCCAGGAAGCGGCGCGTGCTCAGCGGCACGCCGGCGCGCCAGGCGAGCGGCGCATCGGGATCGCGCTCGGCGAGCAGCGGCAGCAGGCCAGGATTCGGTGTCACGCGGTGCCTTTTCCTCTTTCGTGTCGGTCCGCCGGGCCGGCGGGGCTCAGCGCGGGCCGCCGCCGGCGCCGCTGTCGGCCGACGAGTTGCCGTAGAAGGCGCGCACCGCATCGACCATGCGGGTGCGCTCGAACTCGGGGTGCAGCCGGTAGCGCAGCAGGTGTTCGCCGACGAACAGCAGCGCCACGCTGGCGGGCGTCAGCACGTTGGCCAGCAGCGACCAGGCCGAGAACGACAGCGTGAGGTAGACCACGATCGACGAGAGCACCACCAGCGCGAAATAAGCGGTCCAGATGCGCGTGAGCTGCGTCGTGTAGGCCCGCATCGCGCCGCGCAACGGATGCACGCGCTGCGCGAACTGGGTGATCAGCGGCACGCTGTCGCCGCGCAGCGTGGAGCCGAACCAGCCGCACAGCAAGGCATTGATGGCCACGTGCTGGAACACGTAGAGCCGGTTGGTGTCGCCCGCTTCGCCGCTGAGCACCAGCGCGAAGCCGGCCAGGCCCAGTGCGACCACCGCGGCGAAGCCCCAGCGGCCGAAGCGGCTGGCGGCGAAGCCCATGGCGGCGAGCCACAGCGGCCCGAGCAGCACGACCACCGCCCACGGCTCGGTGGCGTGGAACAGCATCATCCAGTGGGAAGCACCGGCATAGGCCACTCCCACCAGCAGCAGGAGCGCCAGGCGCCAACGTGACATGGGGTTCAGGCCGCGCGGTTCTGGGCGACGTGGGCCGCGAGCGTGCGCAACGACTGGAAGATCTGCTGGTTGCGTTCGTCGTCCGAACGCAGCTGGAAGCCATAGCGGCGCGAGACTTCGAGCGCGACCTCGAGGATGTCGATCGAGTCGAGGCCGAGGCCTTCGCCGTACAGCGGCTCGGTCGGGACGATGTCGGCTGGTGCCACCTCGAGATTGAGGGCGTTCACCAGCAGCACGGCCAGTTCCTGCTCGATCGGCGACTGTTCGGCATCGCCATCGGCGGGAATGGGGGGCTGAGCAGTCGAAGACAAGAAAAACCTCCAGAAACTTTTTGCCGCGGGGGCGCGTGGGCCGTGGATTATAGGAGGGCAGCTTGATTAGACTGGCCGCCCCGACACGACCCGGAACCGTCCATGGCCGACCCTCTTCTGATCGCCCGCCACGACAGCGTGGAATGCACCCTCCTCCCGGCCCTCGCCAACCGCCACGGCCTCATCACCGGTGCCACCGGCACCGGCAAGACGGTCACGCTGCAGACCATGGCCGAAAAGCTGTCGGCCATCGGCGTGCCGGTGTTCATGGCCGACGTCAAGGGCGACCTGACCGGCATCAGCCAGCAAGGCGCCATCGGCGAGAAGATGGCCGCCACCCTCAAGGAGCGCGGCATCGAGCTGCCCGAGCCGCTGGGCTGCCCCGTCACGCTGTGGGACGTGTTCGGCGAGCAGGGCCACCCGGTGCGCGCCACCATCTCCGACATGGGGCCGCTGCTGCTGGGGCGCATGCTCGACCTCAACGAAACCCAGGCCGGCGTGCTGAACCTGGTGTTCAAGATCGCCGACGACAACGGCCTGCTGCTGCTCGACCTCAAGGACCTGCGCGCCATGCTGCAGTACGTGGGCGAGAACGCGAGCCAGTTCACCACCCAGTACGGCAACATCAGCGCCGCCAGCGTGGGCGCGATCCAGCGCGGCCTGCTGCAGATCGAGACCCAGGGCGGCGACAGGTTCTTCGGCGAGCCGATGCTCAACATCGCCGACTTCATGCAGACCGTGGGCGGCAAGGGCGTGGTCAACATCCTCGCGGCCGACAAGCTCATGAATTCGCCGCGCCTCTATGCCACCTTCCTGCTGTGGATGCTGTCGGAGCTGTTCGAGCAGTTGCCCGAGATCGGCGACCCCGACCAGCCCAAGCTGGCCTTCTTCTTCGACGAGGCCCACCTGTTGTTCAACGAGGCGCCCAAGGCGCTGGTCGAGCGCATCGAGCTCGTGGTGCGGCTGGTGCGCTCCAAGGGCGTGGGCGTCTATTTCGTGACCCAGAACCCGCTCGACATTCCCGATTCGGTGCTGGCCCAGCTCGGCAACCGCGTGCAGCATGCGCTGCGTGCCTTCACGCCGCGCGACCAGAAAGCGGTGAAGGCCACCGCCACCACGATGCGGCAGAAGCCCGGCCTCGACATCGAGAAGGCCATCACCGAGCTCGCGGTCGGCGAGGCGCTCGTGAGTTTCCTCGACGACAAGGGCCGCCCGAGCGTGACCGAGCGCGTCTACGTGCTGCCGCCCGGCAGCCAGATCGGCCCGATCACGGCCGCGCAGCGCCAGGCGCTCTTGGCCAACTCGCTGGTGGCGGGCGTCTACGAGAAGGCGGTCGACCGCGAATCGGCCTACGAGAAGCTCAAGGGCCGCGCCGAGACCGCGCCCGATGCCCCCGCGGCGGGCAAGACGGCGCCCGGCAAGCCGGCCGATGAGGGTTCGGGCGCCGGCGGCATGCTCAACGACCTGCTGTTCGGCCACACCGGCCCGCGCGGCGCCAAGCACGACGGCCTGGTGCAGACCATGGCCAAGTCGGCGGTGCGCACCATGGGCACCTCGGTCGGCAAGGAGATCCTGCGCGGCGTGCTCGGCGGCATCTTCGGCTCGAAGAAGCGCTGAACCGGGCGGCAACGCATCCATGTCCTCGGGCAAGACACCGGCCAGGGACATCGCGGCGTTCTGGGAGCGCTGCATCTGGCCGCGCGTGCTCACGCAATGCGAGCGCGAGACCGCCTACAAGGCGCTCTACACGCGCGAGCACGGCCAGGGCGAGTTCGTCTGCCAGCGCAACGAGATCGCCGACAGCTGGATCGGCGTGATCGAGGGCTTCCTGCGCGTGCAGGACACCTCGGCCGACGGCAAGCCCGTGATGTTCACGGGCGTGGCCGCGGGCGGCTGGATCGGCGAGGGCTCGCTGCTGAAGGTCGAGCAGCGCAAGTACGAGATCGCCGCCACCCGCCCCACCGTCACCCTGCACCTGCCGCGCGACACCTTCACCTGGCTGCTCGACAGGAGCGTGCCGTTCAACCACTTCATGCTGTCGCACCTGAACGAGCGGCTCAGCCAGTTCATCGCCACGGTCAAGTTCGACCGCCTGCTCGAGCCCACGGGCCGCGTCGCGCGCGGCATCGCGAGCCTGTTCCACCCGGTGCTCTATCCCAACACCGATGCCACCCTGCAGATCAGCCAGGAAGAGATCGGCTGGATGGTCGGCGTGTCGCGCCAGCGCGTGAACGTGGCGCTGCACGAGCTCGAGGCCGCGCAGCTCATCAAGACCGGCTACGGCTGCATCAACGTGCTCGACCGGCAGCGGCTGTCGCGCTATCCGGCCAACCAGCTCGCCTGAGACGCCCGCGTCCTCAGAGCGGCGTCGACACCGGCGCGGCCGGCAGGTCCTGCCCGCCCGGACCGCCGCGGAAGCTGGTCGGCGTCCACGGCACCTGGCCCACGCCCGGCTTGCGCCAGTCGCACACGCCATCGGTGAACACGGCCTTCAACCGGTTCTGCTGGGCGCCCGTGAAGACGGCGCCGGCATAGTCCGCCGAGGCGAAGTCCAGCGGCTTGAGCTGGCACTTGAACACGTCCTCCGACAGCGGCCCGCCCGAGACGATGCGCACCGACTCGTAGGGCTTGACCGGGCAGGCGGCGCTCTCGAAGCCCACGTCCACCAGTTCGGCCTCGGTGTTGCCCGCGCCCGCGATGCAGAAGTCGACCGCGTCGGCGGGCTTGTTCTTCACCACCTTGCGCTCCTTCGTGTCGCCCGACTTGTCGCGCTCGATCGCGCTGAGCCAGCGGTCCATCATCAGGAAGGTCTGGCGGAACATCGCGGGCCCGGTGTAGGCGCCGCTGGCGCGCACCACGTGGTTGTCGTGCTGGCCGTTGGCCGCGTCGAGCCGCGCGCGCTGCTGCCAGGTGCGCCAGGTCATGTGGATGTCCACGCCGAGCTGCGGCCGCAGGTCGATGATCGGCACCTGCGCGAGGTTGCGCCCGACGCTCACCAGGCCGCTGCGGTAGAGCGCGCTCATGGACGAGGGCAGCGCGCGGGCGCGCGGCGCCGGCACCGCGACGCGGTCGCCCGACCACACCATGTCGGCGTCCCAGCTGCCCACGCCCTCGTTGAGCGCCACGAACTGCTCGGGCGTGATGGTGCCGGCGCGCAGCGCCTTGAGCCCGTACTGCACGCCCGCGTTGTCGTACGGCAGGTTCGGCTTCACGTTGCGGTCGACGTCGACCACCGTGCCGAGGACCGGCGTCATCACGTCGTGGATCGAGCAGCGCACGCCGGTGGGCCGCAGCGCCGGGTCGTAGACCACCGCGTCGGGGAAGCCCGGGCCGCAATTGGCGGCCAGCACCGGGTTCTGCGGCGCGAGGAAGGAATAGACCCAGGTGGTGCAGTGGTCGGCGCTCGGATGGCCCTCGATCGCGGCGCGCTGCGCGGGCGTCAGTCCGGTGCCCGCGGCGGTCATGTAGTAGCGCCAGAGGATGCCGCAGTCGCGCGTCTCGATCCAGGTCGTGACCGCGTCGGGATAGCTCACCCCGGTCTGCAGCCCGTCGAGCAGGCCCGGCATCACCGAGGCCGGCACCGTCTGCATCATCGAGCCGCCCGAGCCGCCGTCGGCCATGGTGAAGCGGATCTCGCCGTAGGTGTCGATCACGTGTTCCTTCACCATCATGATGTTCTCGGTCGCGAGGAACTCGTTGTTGTTGTCGTTGTGGTTGGTGAGCTGCGAGTTGACCGTCATGTAGCCCGCGCGCAGCGCGTTGTCGTCGAAGATCGCGAGGCCCGGGTTCTGCTGGAAGCGGTTGCCCGAGGCCGAGGCGCCCATCTTCCACAGCACCTTGCCGTTCCAGCCCTTCTGCGGCGCCCAGGGGGTCCACGGCCTGGCCGGGTCGAAGAACACCGCCACCTGGTACATGCTGCGGCCCATGGTGCCGAGCTCCACCCGCAGCAGGCTCTTCACCGTGTCGCCGCGGTCGTTGGTGAAATCGGCGATCTCGGCATCGGCGGGCCGCTTCGCCGGGTCGTATTCGACGAAGCAGGGGTTGGCGCCGATCGGCGCGTAGCCGCAGTCGGTGCCCTGCTTCGCCTTGGGCTGGTAGTAGTGGGTGAACCGGGTGGGCGCGTTGCAGTCGGCATCGACCGGATCGGCGTCGAGGCCGCTGACCTGCGTGATGACCGTGGCCGACAGCCCCGTGCCCGCGGGATTCACCAGTGCCGCGCTCGGCGCCCTGGTGGCGCACACCCAGGGCTGGATCGGCACGCCCGCGAAGATGTTGCCGGCGCGGCCGAAGTTCGTGAGCGCGAGCCGCGCGCCCTTCTTCGCCGTCTTCAAGGTGGCCGTGAGCAGGTTGCGGCCTTCGCGCAAGCCCGACACCGTGCCCAGCACGCGGCCGTTGGGGCGCAGCGCGAAGGCCGCGCCAAGGTCGCGCCCGTCGAGGTCGACCGCCAGGTCGAGCGCGTCGGCGCCCTTGGGCAGCACGATCTCCACGTAGGCGTCGCCGTCGCTGAGCATGTCGGCGCGGTTCGACAGGGTGCGTATCTCGAGCTCGCCCGTCACTGGCGGCGAGGTGGGCGGCGGACTGGTCGGAGGAAGGATCGGCAACGCCACGCCGCCGCCCCCGCTGCCGCCGCAGCTCGCGAGGGTGACGACCACGCACAGGCCCAGGACCCGCAGTCCCGCTCTGAGGATGTCTCGCATCGATGTCTCCTTTGTTGTGAGGAAAAACGCGACGCGATTGCAATCCTTTCGCTCTTTTCGAACTGTTCAGCGAACGACATTTCGCCGCCGTGCAGGGTTTGTCCCAGTGAGGCGTACGAGCGCTCGCAGGCGCTGCCAGAGCCGGCCCCTACCAGCGCAGCAGCCGCGGCCCCAGCAAGGCACCCACCAGCACCGGCACTGCGATCCCGCTCACGTACCAGACCGCGATGAACGGCGCGGTGAGCTCGGGGCAATGCAGCGCATAGACGGCCGCGCCCACGCCGCCGGCCAGCGCGCCGGCCGCCGCGCCTGCGAGCGCGGGCCGGGTCGGCGCGAGGCTGCGCAGCGCGGCCATCGCGCCCGCGAAGACCGGCAGCGCCATCAGGGCGATGCTGGCCGTGCAGACGCGCCACGTCTGCCCCATCAGCGAGGGCATGCGCGCCTCCTGGGGGGCATCGATCCAGGCCACCACGGCCAGCATCCAGATCGCCAGCACCGGCAGCGCGGCACCGATCCAGGCCCGGCGCACCGGCACGCCCGGGCGCGCGAGCCGCTGCGCCATCACGAAGGCCGCGCCCGCGATCGCCAGCGGGAACAGCAGCTTGACCCAGAGCATCGGCCAGAACAGCACCGCCAGCAGGTCGCGCCGCGGCCCGTAGCCGACGAACATGATCGCGAGCGACAGCGGCACGCCGACGGCCAGGGCCAGCCAGAGCCGCCGGCTCGCCGCGCGGCGCGGCGCGGCCACCGGGCCGGCAGCCAGCAGCGCGACGAGGTCGTCGGTCTTCACGCCGCGCCTCCGAAACGCGCCGCCAGCGCCTTGAGCCCGCGGTGGATGCCTACCTTGACCGCCGACTCGGACATGCCCGTGAGGCTCGCGGTCTCGGCCACCGACAGGCCCTCGATCTTCACGTGCACGATCGGCAGGCGCTGGCGCTCGGGCAGGGTCTGGAGCAGGCCGCCGAGGTCGCGGCGCGCGTCGCTGGCCTCGATCTCGGAGGCGGCGAACAGGCCCTGCTCGTCGTCCAGCGGATCCTGCAGCACCTCGCGCGAGGACTTGGCGCGCAGCAGGTCGATCATCTTGTAGCGCGCGATCGCATGCACCCAGGCCGTCAGCGGCTGGTCGCTCTGGTAGGTATGGCGCTGGTTGTGCATGGCGAGCAGGCATTCCTGGACGAGGTCTTCCACATCATCGGGCCAGCCGAACAGCCGCCGGCCCAGGAAAGCGCGCAGGTGCGCGCTGAGTCGCTGCAGGAAGTCGCGGTACGCCTTCGCGTCGCCGTCGAGGCCGCGAAGGAAGAGACCGCGCAGCACCGCCTCGGCGTCGCTCGCATGCATCCTGCTGCCTTCGTTGTTTCGTGCCATCGCACCGGCAGGTTACAGCCGCGCCGAAAAAGTTCCGCCGGATGCCACCACGCCACCATGCGGCCGCAAGGGCCCGCGCGGTGCCGGGCCTTGATCCCGAGACACCGCCCGCTGCACTAAGCTGCCCCGCCAACCCCTCGAGGAGTGCTCATGTCGTCCGGCATCGCCCCGGTGTTCAAAGGACTCGTCTCGCATCCCTGGGCCTACCCGGCGCTGGAGGCGGTGCACATCGTCGGCATCGCGATGCTGTTCGGCGGCCTGCTGGTGTTCGAGCTGCGCGCGCTGGGCCTGGGCCGCGACCTGCCCGCGGC
Source organism: Variovorax sp. FG153 (assembly GCF_057809595.1). Lineage (NCBI taxonomy): Bacteria > Pseudomonadati > Pseudomonadota > Betaproteobacteria > Burkholderiales > Comamonadaceae > Variovorax > Variovorax sp. FG153. The sequence continues at coordinate 41,409 of NZ_JBMDKG010000010.1, read as the reverse complement.
CCGGCTCGCGCGCCTCACGCTGGGGCCCGCGCTGGCGGGCTTCGGCCTGTGCGCCGCCACCGGCCTGGCCATGTTCGCGGGCCAGCCCGGAGAGCTGCTCGCCAATCCGGCCTTCCGCCTCAAGCTGCTGCTGATCGCGCTGGCCGGCGCGAACGCGGCGCTGTTCCATGCGCGCGGCGGCTCCGCCCTGCTCGACGGGCCCGCCGCAAAGACCGGACGGCTGCAGTGCCTGTTGTCGCTGGCCTTCTGGCTCGCTGTCATCATCTGCGGGCGCTGGATCGCCTATGCCTGAGCCGGCCCCGGCCCGCTCCCACCCATCCTCCGAGGAGACCGCCATGCCGCTGCCAAGACGCACCTTCGTCGCCAGTTCGCTGGGCCTCGGCCTGGGCCTCGCGCTACCGGCGCGCGCGCACCATGGCTGGAGCAGTTTCGACCAGGAGCGCCCGCTCTACCTCGAGGGCCGCGCCACCCGCGTGATGTGGCGCAACCCGCACGGCGAGCTCGAACTCGAACTGCCCGAGAAACCCGTGCTGCCGGCCGACCTGAAGCAGCGCGCACTGCCGAAGCAGAGCGCCTCGGTCGACGGGCCCTCGCTGCTCGCCAAGGCCCAGCTGCCGACGCGGCGCGACCGCAAGTGGCTGGTCGAGCTCGCGCCGCTCACGCGGCTGTCGGCCTGGGGCGTGGAGGAGATCAAGACCGGCACGCAACTCGGCGTGCTGGGCTTCACCTTCACCGGCGAGAAAGGCGATGCGGTGCTGCGCGCCGAGTACCTGTTCGTCGGCGGCAAGGTCTACGGGCTGCGCTCCTCGCCGGCCTGAGCTTCTTCGCCGCGATCCGTCTCGCGCCCTCGGCCGCGCCACGCACGCGGCGTTGTCCGTCGTTCCCCGGCTTGCAAGCCATGCGGTCGATCGGTACATTGCATTTTTTGAGGGCCATTCATGTCCGTCGACAGCACTGCGATCCCTTCGTCCTCCGCCTCCCCCGTTCCCCCCGCCGCGCCGGTGCCACCGGTTCCCTCGGCCGCCGCGCTCCCGGTCCAGACCGTCGTCCCCACGCCCAGCGGCCACATCCGGCTGACCTCGCACAGCGGCGGCTTCGGCGCGCTGCCGATCCGCTGGGGCGCGGCCACCGCCACCGAGCGCGGGCCGATCGTCGGCACCACCACCAAGCGCGCGCACCGCAACGTCATCGGCACGCACAGCGGCTCGTACAGCGTGTACCGCGCCCTCGCGGTGGCCGCGGGCGCGCTCAAGCGCGAGCACAAGGCCGACCTCACGAACACCGCGCCCACCGACATCATCGGCCCCTATCCGCAGTGGAGCGAACCCGGGCGCATCGTCTCGCTCGACCCCTGGGGCGCGCTGGTGGCCGATGCCTTCAGGAGCGAGCTCGCGGCCGGCTACGACATCCGCCCGACCATCGCCATCACCAAGGCGCACGTGATCCTGCCCGAGGTGATCGAGGCGCTGCAGAAGGGCCGGCTCAAGGCCGACGGCCACTTCCTCACGGCCGGCGGCGCCGCGATGGTGACCAAGGCCGCGATCGAGCCGGTCTGGTACCTGCCCGAGGTGGCGCGGCGCTTCGGCTGTTCCGAAACCGACCTGCGCCGCGTGCTGTTCGAGGAAACCGGCGGCATGTACCCCGAGCTGGTCACGCGCTCCGACCTCGAGGTGTTCCTGCCGCCGATCGGCGGGCAGACGCTCTACATCTTCGGCAACCCGCGCGACCTGGCCAATCCCGAGGTCGAGCTCACGGCGCGCATCCACGACGAGTGCAACGGCTCCGACGTGTTCGGCTCCGACATCTGCACCTGCCGGCCCTATCTCACGCACGCCATCGAGGAATGCATCCAGGGCGCGCAGCGCGGCGGCGTCGGCCTCATCGCCTACTCGCGCAAAGAGGGCCGCGCGCTCGGCGAGGTCACCAAGTTCCTGGTCTACAACGCGCGCAAGCGCCAGGTCGGCGGCGACACCGCCGACCAGTACTTCGCGCGCACCGAATGCGTGGCCGGCGTGCAGGACATGCGCTTCCAGGAGCTGATGCCCGACGTCTTCCACTGGCTGGGCATCCGAAAGATCCATCGGCTGGTGTCGATGAGCAACATGAAGTTCGACGCCATCGTCGGCTCGGGCATCGAGATCGGCGAACGCGTGAACATTCCCGACGAACTGATCCCCGCCGACGCGCGCGTCGAGATGGACGCCAAGATGGCCGCCGGCTATTTCACGCCGGGACCGGTGCCGGACGCGGAGGAACTCAAGAAGGCCAAGGGCCGGGGACTGAACGAATGACGAGCAGCAACAACGATTTTCGCGACCACCTTCCCGTCGACGGCTCGGGCAGCCTGCGGCCCGGCGACGAGGGCCGGGTCGATCCCGCGACCGAGTTCGCGGTCGATGCCGGCCATCCCGCGGGCGCCGCGCGCCTGCTGCGCAGCACCGCCGAAGTGCGCCGCCGCGCCGCCGGCCTGCTGGCGCGCGCACGCCACGGCGAATCGCGCTGGTTCCGCATCGGCGACGACAACGCGCTCGAGGACGCCGCGCGCACCGTGGCCGAGGTCACGCGCGAGCGCTATCCCTGGGACACCATCCCCTATCACAGCCGCTGGCGCCACTTCGAGGCCGGCGGCGTCGACCGCCGGGCCCAGCTCGACGAGCTGCTCGGCGAGGCCGATGCGCGGCAGCGCGCGCGCGCCCACATCGACCTGGTGCTGGTCAGCGTGCTGCTCGATGCCGGCGCCGGCCCCGACTGGCACTACACCGAACCGGCCAGCGGCGAGCGCTTCACGCGCTCCGAGGGCCTGGGCGTGGCGAGCTTCCACGCCTTCACCAGCGGCCTGTTCTCCTCCGACCCCGAGCGCCCGCTGCAGGCCGATGCCGCCGGGCTGCGCGGCCTGGTCACCGACCGGCTCGGCGCCGCCTTCCAGGTCAGCGAGGTCAATCCGCTGGTCGGCCTCGCGGGCCGCGCCACGCTGCTGCGCCGGCTCGGCGAGGCGCTGGCCGAGCAGCCCGAGGTGTTCGGCGAGGACGGCCGGCCCGGCAACCTGTTCGACGCGCTGGTCGGCCCCTTCGGCCCGGCCGCGCCGCCCACCGCCGAGATCGGCGCGCACGCGATCCTGTCGCTGCTGCTCGACTCGCTGTCGCGCATCTGGCCCTCGGCCAATGCGGTCGACAGCATCGCGGCCGACGGCAGCGACAACCCCGGCGGCATCGGCTCGGGCGATCCCGCGCTGGCGCTCGGCGACTGCTGGCGCCACAGCGCGGTGCCGGGCCCGGGCCTCACCAACGGCTGGATGCCCTTCCACAAGCTCTCGCAGTGGCTGACCTATTCGCTGCTCGAGCCCTTCGAGTGGGCCGGCGTGAAGGTGCGCCACCTCGAGGCCCTGACCGCGCTGCCCGAATACCGCAACGGCGGCCTGCTGATCGACAGCGGCGTGATCGTGCCCAAGGACGCGGCGCTGCTCGAACGGCGCTGGAAGGCCGGCGACGAGTTCATCGTCGAGTGGCGCGCGCTCACCGTGGCCCTGCTCGACGAACTGGCGCCGCGCGTGCGCAAGGTGCTCGGCCGCACCGAGGAACAGCTGCCGCTGGCCTGCGTGCTCGAGGGCGGCACCTGGGCCGCGGGCCGGGCACTGGCACAGCGCTTGCGTGACGGTGCGCCACCGCTGCAGATCGAGAGCGACGGCACGGTCTTCTAGGGCCTGGCCAGTCTTTTAGACTTCCGGGTTTCGCCAACGCAGAACGAATCGAAGAATTCCAATGAGCAACGTCCACCTCCTCGACCATCCCCTCGTCCAGCACAAGCTCACGCTGATGCGCCGCAAGGACGCGTCCACCAACAGCTTCCGCCGGCTCCTCAACGAGATCAGCATGCTCATGGCCTACGAGGTCACGCGCGACATGCCGATGCAGGACGTCGAGGTCGAGACGCCGCTCGAGACCATGCAGGCCAAGGTCATCGACGGCAAGAAGCTGGTGCTGGTGTCGATCCTGCGCGCGGGCACCGGCATCCTGGACGGCATGCTCACCGTGGTGCCGGGCGCGCGCGTCGGCCACATCGGCCTGTACCGCGACCCGAAGACGCTGACCGCGGTCGAGTACTACTTCAAGATGCCCGGCGAGATGGAGAACCGCGACGTGATCGTGGTCGACCCGATGCTGGCCACCGGCAACTCGGCGGTGGCGGCGGTCGAGCGGCTCAAGGAACTCAATCCCAAGTCGATCAAGTTCGTCTGCCTGCTGACCTGCCCCGAGGGCGTGGCAACGATGCAGAAGGCGCACCCCGACGTGCCGATCTACACCGCCGCGATCGACCGCGAACTGAACGACCACGGGTACATCCTCCCTGGCCTCGGCGACGCCGGCGACCGGATCTTCGGCACCAAGTAAACGCGACAAGAAGAGAAGCGGCCCGGTTCCTGCTTCGCAGCATCGGTCCACCGCCCCGCGCAGGGCGCGGTGCGACGATCCGAGCCCGCACCAGTTCCACCAGATCCATCACCCGAGGAGAAGCACCGTGACAGCACGCCGCCCCCTGATCGTTCGTTCCATCGCCATCGCCGCGGCCCTCGCGGCCGGCCTTCCCGGCCTCGCGTTCGCGCAGGCCAAGCTCAAGGTGGCGGCGGTCTACACCGTCCCCTTCGAGCAGCAATGGGTGGGCCGCATCCACAAGGCGCTGAAGGCCGCCGAGGCGCGCGGCGAGATCGAGTACAAGGCCACCGAGAACGTCAGCAACGCCGACTACGAGCGCGTGATGCGCGAATACGCCACCGGCGGCAACCAGCTGATCCTCGGCGAGGTGTTCGGCGTCGAGGCCGCGGCGCGCAAGGTCGCCAAGGACTTCCCGAAGGTCGCCTTCCTGATGGGCTCCTCGCTCAAGCCGCAGGCGCCCAACTTCAGCGTGTTCGACAACTACATCCAGGAACCGGCCTACCTCAGCGGCATGGTCGCCGGCGGCATGACCAAGAGCAACCGCATCGGCATGGTCGGCGGCTTCCCGATCCCCGAGGTCAACCGCCTGATGAACGCCTTCATGGCCGGCGCCAAGGAGACCAATCCCAAGGTCGAGTTCAGCGTGAGCTTCATCAACAGCTGGTTCGACCCGCCCAAGGCCAAGGAAGCGGCCTTCGCGATGATCGACAAAGGCGCCGACATCATGTACGCCGAGCGCTTCGGCGTCTCGGACGCGGCCAAGGAAAAGGGCAAGCTCGCGATCGGCAACGTGATCGACACCCAGGCCCAGTACCCCGACACCGTGGTCGCCTCGGCGCTGTGGAACTTCGAGCCCTCGGCCGACCGCGCGATCAAGCTGGTGAAGGAAGGCAAGTTCGCCGCCGAGGACTACGGCATCTATTCGCAGATGAAGTACAAGGGCTCCGAGCTCGCGCCGCTGGGCACCTTCGAGAAGAAGGTGCCGGCCGAGATCGTCGCCAAGGTCAAGGCCAAGCAGGCCGACATCCTCGCCGGCAAGTTCACCGTGAAGGTGGACGACGGCCAACCGAAGTCCACCGCGAAGTGAGCCGAGCGATGACCCCGCGCTGGCGTTCCCTGCTCGCGGCCGGTGTGCTGGCCTTCGGCCTCGCGGGCTGCGTCGGTGTCTACAAGGGCACCGGCGTCAGCATCAACAGCGGCACCCGGCTCGACGACACGCCGCGCATCGCGGTCATCTCGGCCTTCGAGCCCGAACTCAAGCTGTTGCTCGCGCGCCTGCAGGGCGCGGCGAAGCACGGCGTGAACGGCGTCGAGTTCACCACCGGCACGCTCGAGGGCAAGCCGGTCGTGCTGTTCCTCTCGGGCATCAGCATGACCAACGCGACCATGAACACGCAGCTCGCGCTCAACCGCTTCCGCGTCACGAACATCGTGTTCAGCGGCATCGCGGGCGGCGTGAACCCTTCGCTGCATGTCGGCGACGTGACGGTGCCGGCCCAGTGGGGCCAGTACCTCGAGGTGCTGATGGCGCGCGAGACCGCGCCCGGCAAGTACGCGGCCCCGCCCTTCATCACCGACGCCACCCTGCCCAACTTCGGCATGATGTTCCCGCGCCCGGTCGAGGTGCGCTCGGCCGCGCGGCCCGGCATCGAGCGCAAGTTCTGGTTCGAGGCCGACCCGAGGATGCTCGAGGTGGCGCGCGGCATCCGCAACGTCGACCTCGCGAGCTGCAGCGCCGGCAAGTGCCTGGCGCGCAAGCCCCAGCTCGTGGTGGGCGGCAACGGCGTCTCGGGCCAGGCCTTCATGGACAACAAGGCCTATCGCGAATACACCTTCAAGACCTTCCAGGCCAACGTGCTCGACATGGAGACCGCGGCCGTGGGCATGGTGGCCTACAGCAACGGCGTGCCGTACATCGCCTTCCGCTCGCTCAGCGACCTGGCCGGCGGCGGCGATGGCGAGAACGAGATGGGCACCTTCATGAACATCGCGGCCGACAACTCCGCGAAGGTCATGCTGGCGTTCCTGGCTGCGTGGAAGTGACACCCCTTGCCCCGCGGGACCGACGCGGGGAAGGAACCAGAGATTCATGAGCAGCACGACCGTCCTTCGCCTCCAGGGCATCACCAAGCGCTTCGGCAGCCTGGTCGCCAACGATGCCATCTCCCTCGACCTGCGTGCCGGCGAAGTGCTGGCGCTGCTCGGCGAGAACGGTGCCGGCAAGTCGACGCTGATGTCGATCCTGTTCGGCCACTACGTCGCCGACGAAGGCCGCATCGAGGTCTTCGGCGCGCCGCTCGCACCGGGCAACCCCAAGGCCGCGCTGGCCGCGGGCGTCGGCATGGTGCACCAGCACTTCACGCTGGCCGACAACCTCAGCGTGCTCGACAACGTGACCATGGGCACCGAGCCGCTGTGGCGCCCGCTGTCGCGCCGCGCGGCCGCGCGCGCCCGGCTGCTCGAGGTGGCGCAGCGCTTCGGGCTGCCGGTGCGGCCCGAGGCGACCATCGGCAGCCTCTCGGTGGGCGAGCGCCAGCGGGTCGAAATCCTCAAGGCGCTGTACCGCGGCGCGCGCATCCTGATCCTCGACGAACCCACCGCCGTGCTCACGCCGCAGGAGAGCGAGGCGCTGTTCGCCACGCTCTCGCAGATGGTGGCGCAAGGCCTGTCGGTGATCTTCATCAGCCACAAGCTCGGCGAGGTGCTGCGCGTGTCGCACCGCGTGGCCGTGCTGCGCGGCGGCAAGCTGGTGGCCGAGGCGGCCACGGCCGGCACGACGCAGACGCAGCTCGCGCTGTGGATGGTCGGGCACGCGGTCGAGGCGCCCCGGCGCCGGCCCGCGAAGTCGGTCGGCGACGCGGTCTGCGTGCTCGACCGCGTGAGCACCGCGGCTTCGAAGAGCGGCGGCCAGGACCGGCTGCGCGAGGTCTCGCTGACGCTGCGCGCGGGCGAGATCACCGCGATCGCGGGCGTCTCGGGCAACGGGCAGGTGGCGCTGGCCGAGTTGCTGTGCGGCACCCGCCGCGCCACCGCGGGCCGCGCGCAGCTCATGGGCCGCGCCCTGCCGCCCTCGCCCGCGCGGCTGGTGCAGCGCGGCGTGGCGCGCATTCCCGAGGACCGGCATGCGGTCGGCGTGGTCGGCGACCTGCCGGTGTGGGAGAACGCGGTGTCGGAGCGGCTGCGCAGCCCGGTGTTCTCGCGCGGCGCGATGTTCGTGAAGCGCGCGGCCGCGCGACTGCATGCGCGCCGCATCGAGCAGGCCTTCGACGTGCGCGGTGCCGGCCTGATGGCGCCGGCGCGCTCGCTGTCGGGCGGCAACATGCAGAAGCTGATCCTCGGCCGCGCCCTGCTGCCGCCCGAGCAGCCCGAGCCCGGCCGCGACGAGGAACGCAGGTACCCGACCCAGGCCCCGCGCCTGATCGTGGCGCACCAGCCGACCTGGGGCCTGGACATCGGCGCCGTGGCCTATGTGCAGCAGCAGCTGATCGCCGCGCGCGATGCCGGCGCGGCCGTGCTCGTGATCTCGGACGACCTCGACGAGGTGCTGGCGCTCGGTGACCGCGTGGCGGTGATGCACGGCGGCCACCTCGGCGAGGCGCGCGCCGCCTCGGCCTGGACGCGCGAGGCGATCGGCCTGGCGATGGCCGGTGCCACCGCCTCCACCGCGAAGGAGGCCACGCCATGATGCGGCTCGAACGACGCCACCAGGCCTCGCGCACCGCGCTGGTCCTGGCGCCCATCGGCGCGGTCGCCTTCACGCTCGCGATCAGCGCGCTGCTGGTGCTGTGGGCCGGCGCGCCCGTGGGCCGCACCTACGCCCTGCTGCTGCAGGGCGGCTTCGGCTCGGTGTTCGCCTGGAGCGAGACCCTCACGCGCGCGATCCCGCTGATCCTCACCGGGCTGGCCGCCACGGTCGCGTTCAAGGCGCGGCTGTTCAACATCGGCGCCGAGGGGCAGCTCTACGCGGGTGCGCTGGCCGCGGTCGCCGTGGGCGGCATGCATGGCGGCACCGGCTTCGAGCTCTCGCCCTGGCTGCTGTTTCCGCTGATGATGCTGGCCGCCGCCGTGGCCGGCGCGCTGATGCTGCTGGGCCCGGCGCTGATGAAGAACAGGCTCGGCGTCGACGAGGTCGTGACCACGCTGCTGATCAACTTCATCGTGCTGCTGGGCGTGTCGGCGCTGCTCGACGGGCCGATGAAGGACCCGACCGCCATGGGCTGGCCGCAGAGCGTGTCGCTGCAGTCGGACCTGGAGCTCGGCAAGCTGATCGCCCAGACGCGCGTCCACACGGGGTTGCTGTGGGCCGTGTCGCTCGCGGTGATGGTGTGGGCGGTCTTCAAATACACGGTGCTGGGCTTCGACATCCGCGCCGTCGGCGCCAATGCGCGCGCCGCCGCCTTCGCCGGCGTGCCGGTGACGCGCACCGTGGTCTCGGTGGCGCTGCTGTCGGGCGCACTGGCGGGGCTGGCGGGCGCGATCGAGGTCGCGGGCCGCACGAGTTACGTCACGCTCGACATGTCGCCCGGCTATGGCTACACCGGCATCGTGATCGCGATGCTGGCCGGCCTGCATCCGCTGGGCGTGATCGCGGCCGGCGTGTTCGTCGCCGGCGTGCTGGTCGGCGCCGACACCATGAGCCGCGCCGTCGGCGTGCCGACCTACATCGCCGACGTGATCGTCGCGGCCTCGCTGATCGCGGTGCTGGTGGCGACCCTGCTGACCCAGTACCGCGTGCGGAGGAGCCGATGACCGAGCTGCTCGACATCCTCGCCAACCCGGCCTTCTGGGTCGCGGTGCTGCGCATCGCCACGCCGCTGATCCTCGGCACGCTCGGCGTGCTGCTGTGCGAGCGCGCCGGCGTGCTCAACCTCGGCATCGAGGGGATCATGGTCGCGGGCGCCTTCACCGGCTGGCTCGCGGTGTACCTGGGCGCGCCGCTGTGGGCGGGCGTGGGCATCGCGGCGCTCACGGGCGCCGTGTTCGGGCTGCTGCATGCCTTCCTGACCGTGGGCCTGGCGCTCTCGCAGCACGTGTCGGGGCTGGGCATCACCATGCTCGCGACCGCGCTGAGCTACTTCGGCTACCGCGTGAGCTTCCCGAAGGTCAACACGCCGCCGACCATCGTGCCCTTCGCGCCCATGGAGTGGCTGCACATCCCGGTGCTGGGCGCCCAGACGCCGCTGACCCTGCTCGCGCTGGCGCTGGTGCCCGCGGTGGCCTGGCTGCTCTACCGCACGCCGCTGGGCCTGGCGCTGCGCATGGTCGGCGAGAACCCGCAGGCGGCCGAGAGCCAGGGCGTGTCGGTCGCGGCCACGCGCACCGGCGCCATCGTGGCCGGCTCGGCGCTGATGGGCGTGGCGGGCGCCTTCCTCACGCTGTCGGCCTTCAACGCCTTCTTCTTCAACATGGTCAACGGCCGCGGCTGGATCTGCGTCGCGCTGGTGGTGTTCGCTTCGTGGCGGCCTGGCAAGGCCCTGCTGGGTGCGCTGCTGTTCGCTTTCTTCGACGCGCTTCAGCTTCGTTTGCAACAATCGGGCGACGCCTTCCTGCCCTACCAGCTGTACCTGATGCTGCCCTACCTGCTGTCGATCCTCGCCCTGGTGCTCGTGGCCCGCAAGGCCAGCTATCCGCAGGCGCTGATGAAGCCCTACCGCAAGGGGGAGCGCTGATGACCGCGACCGGCCTGCGCGCGGCCTGTCTCGCTGCGCTGCTGGTACTCGGCGGCCCTGGCGCCCATGCGCTGGGCAGCGACTACGGCTACGACAGCTTCAAGACGCCCGACGCCGTCACCTGGGTCCAGCTCTGCGGCGCCTGGGGACCGAACCACCAGGGCACCTACCGCGTGGTGCACGCCGAACAGTACGCGCAGTCCTTCCTCTACGTGCAGTGGATGGCGCGCGACGCCAACGGCAGCCTGCAGGCCGCGCACACGGTGGCCATTGCCGAGCTCGACAACGACCATGCCGAGATCGCGCTCAGCGACCTGACCTGCCGCGCCACGCCGCGCGGCATCGTGCTCACGGCCAAGGCCGACTCGGGGCACGACGACAAGCTGCGGCGCGTGACCATCGAGGTCGGCCCGGCACCGGGCCAGTACCGTTTCCGGCCGCAGCGCACGCGCTGAGATCGGCCGGCCGGCCACGCCAGGCCGAATCTCCCCACAACGATCCGCAAGCCCGCACGATGCTCGACCTCCTCCTCACCAACGCCACCCTCCCCGACGGCCGCACCGGCATGTCGATCGCCGTGCAGGACGGCCGCATCGCCGAAGTCACGGCCGGCCTGGCCGCGCCGGCGCACGACACGCTCGATGCCGCCGGCCAGCTGGTCGCGCCGCATTTCGTCGACCCGCATTTCCACATGGACGCCACGCTGAGCTACGGCCTGCCGCGCGTCAACCAGAGCGGCACCTTGCTCGAGGGCATCGCGCTGTGGGGCGAGCTCAAGCCGCTGTTGACGGCCGAGGCGCTGATCGAGCGCGCGCTGGCCTACTGCGACTGGGCGGTGGCCAAGGGGCTGCTCGCGGTGCGCTCGCATGTGGACACCAGCGATGCCAGCCTGCTGGCGGTCGATGCGCTGCTCGAGGTCAAGCGCCGCGTGGCGCCCTACCTCGACCTGCAGCTGGTGGCCTTTCCGCAGGACGGCGCGCTGCGCATCCCGGGCGGGCTCGAGAACATCGAGCGCGCACTCGACAAGGGCGTGGACGTGGTCGGCGGCATTCCGCACTTCGAGCGCACCATGGCCGACGGCGCGGCCAGCGTGAAGCGGCTGTGCGAGATCGCGGCCGAGCGCGGCAAGCTGGTCGACATGCACTGCGACGAGTCCGACGACCCGCTCTCGCGCCACATCGAGACCCTGGCCTTCGAGACGCAGCGCCTGGGGCTGCAGGGCCGGGTCACGGGCTCGCACTGCACCTCGATGCATTCGATGGACAACTACTACGTGAGCAAGCTGCTGCCGCTGATCGCCGAGGCCGGCGTGAGCGTGGTGTCGAACCCGTTGATCAACATCACGCTGCAGGGCCGCCACGACAGCTATCCCAAGCGCCGCGGCATGACGCGCGTGCCCGAGCTGCTGGCCGCCGGCGTCAACGTCGCCTTCGGCCACGACTGCGTGATGGACCCCTGGTACGGCATGGGCTCGGGCGACATGCTCGAGGTGGCGCACATGGGCCTGCACGTGGCGCAGATGACCAGCCAGGCCGGCATCCGCCAGTGCTTCGAGGCCGTGACCACCAACGCCGCGCGCGTGATGCACCTCGAGAACTACGGCCTCGAGGCCGGCCGCGATGCGAGCTTCGTGCTGCTGCAGGCACGCGATCCGGTCGAGGCGATCCGGCTGCGCGCCACGCGCCTGAAGGTGTTCCGCAAGGGCCGGCTGCTGGCCGAGACGCCGGCGGCGACGGCCGCGCTGCACCTGCCGGGCCGTGGCGACGCGACGAGCTGGATGCTCGCGAAGAAGGCCTGAGTCCTGGCGCCGGCAACGCACACGCCGCGATGAAACGCCTCGTGCCCCGCGTGCTCGTGCTGCTGCTGGCGGCGGCATGCGCGGCACCGCTGCCGGCCGCGGCGCCACCCGAATCGACGGCCGCGTCGCCCGCGGCAGGGGTGCGCCGCATCGCCGACCTGCCCTACGGCCCCGATCCGCGCCAGCGCATGGACGCCTACCTGCCGGCCAACGCCGAAGCCGCCCCGGTGCTCGTGATGGTCCATGGCGGCGCCTGGATGTTCGGCGACAAGGCGGCGGCCTCGGTCGTCGGCCCCAAGGTCGAGCACTGGGTGCGCGAACGGGGCTTCGTGCTGGTGTCGGTCGGCTACCGCTTCGTGCCGCAGGTCGACGTGGCGCAGCAGGCGCAGGACGTGGCGCGCGCGCTGGCGGCCGTGCAGTCGCAGGCGCCGTCCTGGGGCGGCGATCCGGCCCGCGTGGTGCTCATGGGCCACTCGGCCGGCGCGCACCTGGTCGCGCTGCTCGCTGCCTCCGCGCCGCTCGCGCGGCAAGAGGGCGTGCGGCCCTGGCTCGGCACGGTCGCGCTCGACAGCGCCGCGCTCGACACGGCGGCGCTGATGCAGCGGCCTCACCTGCGCTTCTACGACCGCGTGTTCGGCGCCGACCCCGCTTTCTGGCGCCGCGTGTCGCCGACCGACCAGCTCGCGCCGGGCACGGCACCGCTGCTGCTCGTGTGCTCGACGCAGCGGCGCGACGGTTCCTGCGCGCAGGCCCGCGCGTTCGCCGACCGGGTGGCCGCGAGCGGCGGCCGCGCCGAGTTGCTGCCGCAGGACCTGTCGCATGGAGAGATCGATGCGGAACTCGGCCTGCCGGGTGGCTACACCTCGGCGGTGGACGGCTTCATCCGCTCGCTGCGTTAGCTGGCTCGCCAAGCCGCGCGCGGTTCGGGCGCCAGCGCCTCGGCCAGGGCCGCCAGCGACTCGCCCACCGGCCGCTCGACCTTGAGCGCCAGCAGCGCGTCGGCCCGCGTGCGTCCGAGATTCACCGCCGCCACCGGCTTGCCGGCCGCCGCGGCCGCCTGCACGAAGCGGAAGCCCGAATAGACCATCAGCGAGGAGCCCGCGACCAGCACCGCATCGGCGGCCTCGAGTGCCGCAAAGGCGGCGGCGACACGCTCCCTCGGCACGCTCTCGCCGAAGAACACCACATCGGGCTTGAGCAGGCCGCCGCAATGGGCACAGGCCGGCACGTCGAAGGCCGAGAAATCGTGGCCCTCGAGGTCGGCGTCGCCGTCGGGCGCCGCGCGCGCCTCGAGCGCGGCCCAGCGCGGGTTGCGCGCGCGCAGCTCGCGCTGCAGCTGCGCGCGCGGCTGGCGGCGTTCGCAGCCCATGCAGCGCACGGTGTCGATGCGCCCGTGCAGGTCGATGGTGGCGCGGCTGCCGGCGGCCTCGTGCAGGCCATCGACGTTCTGGGTCAGCAGCAGGCCGACGCGGCCCGTGGCCTCGAGCCGTGCCAGCGCCAGGTGCGCGGCCGCGGGGCGGGCCAGCGCCATGGTCGGCCAACCGATCAGGCTGCGCGCCCAATAGCGGCGCCGTGTCGCCTCCTCGCCCATGAAGGCCTGGTAGGTCACGGGCGCGGGCCGCTTCCATTCGCCGCGCGCATCGCGATAGTCGGGGATGCCCGACTCGGTGCTGCAGCCAGCGCCGGTCAGCACGAACAGCTTGCGGTGGCGCGTGGCGAAATCGGCGAGCGCAGCGGCGGTGGCATTCATGCGGGGAGCATACGGGGGCGGGCCCGGGGACGCGCGCCCGGGGGAAATCAGGACCGCCGTTGCGGCCGCAATGGTGCCGCTCGGCGCTCGACCTGCCCCGGGCTTCAGCCCCGCGCCTGGCCGGGCTGCAGCAAGTCGCACCACATGTGCACCTTGCCCAGCAGTTGGCCATCGAGCGCGATCGCCAGCGGCTCGACGCCGAAGGGCCGGAAGCCGCAGCGTTCGTAGAGCCGCTGGGCGGCGTCGTTGCCCTCGGTCACGGTGAGCTGCACCAGGCGCAGGCCCGGCCGCTGGCGCGCATGGTCCAGCAGCGCCAGCACCAGCCGGCGGCCGAAGCCCGCCTGCCGGGCCGATTCGGCCACCGACATGCCGAACAGCGTCGCCTTGTGCCGCGCGCGCTCGCGCCGCTCGAAGCTCAGACCGGCCGCGCCGACCAGCCCGCTGGCGTCGAAGGCGCCATAGACCACGTCGGCCGTGTCATCGCCGGACGCCAGCCGCTCCTCCCAGAAACGCAGCGGCAAGGCGCCGCGCTCGGCCACCGTCGAGGTGAAGGCGCGGGGATGCCGCTCGTAGGCATCGAGCATGCGCGCGCGATAGGCCACGGCGTCGGCCGGCACCAGCCGCCGGACGATATCCATCTCGGAGTTCTGTTCAGAACCGGACACAGACAGCCTGCCTTTCCTGCAGCACGGCCTCCTGCGCGAAGGCCTGGCGGTAGGCCGCGATGACCCGGGCGATGGCCGCGTCGGCCTTGTCGTCGCGCGGATGCAGCAGCACCACGATCTTCGAGGGCTCGCGCACCACCGCGCCCGCCTCGCCGCGCCACTGGCCCACGGCGTCGATGACGGTGAGCCCTTGCGGGAAGGCCGGGGTCACGGTGCCGTCGAGGAAGCGCAGCCACTCGGCTTCGGAGACCTGGCCGCCGGTGGGGATGGCGCGGCCGAAATAGAGGGTGTCGCGCTCGAAGGGCGAGAGGCCTGGGGCGCAGGCCGCTGCACCTGGCGATGCGGGGAACGAGCCGCATCCCGCCAGAGACAGCGCCAGCATCGCGGCTGCGAGCCCGCGTGGGAATCGTCGCGTCGACGGCATCGGCATCGGCATCGGCATCGGCATCGGCATGAACGATCCCGCAGGTTCAACGCGACGGCGCGATCGCGTCCGCGTAGTCGTAGAGCGCGCCCAGCAGTTCCTCGCCCTGCTCGTCCACCGTCTCCGACAGCGCATCGATCTCTGCGAACAGCCCCTCGACCGTGCGGGCACCGCCCTCGCCGTCGAACAGCTTCGCCACGCGGTGTTCTTCCCAGCGCTGCGCCTCTTCCTCGCTCAGCGTCTCGGGCCAGTTGCGCGCGCGGTAGCGGAACACGATCTCCTCGAGCCGCCCGTCGTCGAAACCGGTGCGGTCCCTCGCGAGTTCGGCCGGCGAGAGCGCGCGCAGTTGGTTGAGCCGGCGCCGGTCGCCGTTGCCGACGAAACCACCGTACAGGTCTTCGTCGACATCGGGCGCATCCTCCTTCGGCCGTTCGTAGACCCTGGCCCAGATCGCGCTCATGTCGGGCAGGTCGCGCGCGATGGCGGCATGGCGCATGGCCGCCTCGAGATCGATGCTCCAGCGCTCGGCCATGGGCGCCGCCAGCGTGCGCAGGTTGCCCACCACCATCGGCGACTTGTTGAGGTGCACGCCCTTGATCGGCAGCCGCACCACGCCCTCGGGCAATTCGGCGGCGCGCGTGAACATGCGCAGGCGCACGGTGTCGGCGTCGAGGTCGCGCAGTTCGCTCGGGTCGTGCGCGAGGTCCCAGGCCAGCAGCTCGTTCTTGTTGGTGGGATGGCTGGCCAGCGGCCACATCACGGCCAGGCAGCCGCGCTCGGCCGGGAACATGCCCGAGACGTGCAGGAAGGGCTTCGCGGTCTCGCGCACCGCCGGCAGGCCGAGCTCGGTGGCCACGCGGTCCTTGCGGTGCAGCGCGAAGGCGAAATCGAACAGCTTGGGCTGCGCGTTGCGGATCAGCCGCGCCAGCGCGATGGTGGCGCGCACGTCCGACAGCGCATCGTGCGCCGACTCGTGCAGCAGGCCGTTGGCCTTGGCGAGGTCCTCGAGCTTGAAGCTGGCGCTGCCGTCCTCCTTCTTCGGCCACTGGATGCCGTCGGGCCGCAACGCATAGGTCAGGCGCACCACGTCGAGCAGGTCCCAGCGGCCGCATTCGTTCTGCCACTCGCGCGCATAGGGATCGATGAGGTTGCGCCAGAACAGGAAGCGCGTGACCTCGTCGTCGAAGCGGATGGTGTTGTAGCCCACGCCGATGGTGCCGGGCTGCGAGAAGGCGCGCTCGATCTGCGCCGCGAACTCGTGCTCGGGCAGGCCGCGTTCGAGGCACAGCTGCGGCGTGATGCCTGTGATCAGCGTGGCCTCGGGACTCGGCAGGTAGTCGGGCGCGGGCTTGCAATAGATCATCAGCGGCTCGCCGATCTCGTTGAGCGCCGCGTCGGTGCGGATGGCGGCGAACTGCGAGGGCCGGTCGCGGCGCGGCACGGCGCCGAAGGTTTCGTAGTCGTGCCAGAGGAAGGTTTGAGCGGTCATGTCGTTGTGGGAAAGCGAAAGCGGATACCGGGTGCGGCGCCCGGCCTCAGAGCAGCGGCGACGACAGCCGCGCGATCGAGTCGCCGAGCCGTTGCCAGAAGGGCTGCGGCCGATGCGCGCGCACCGCGGCCGAGCTGTGCAGGTCGGTCTCGAACTGCGCCGCCAGCGGCCGGGTCAGCGCGGGACCATAGACCACCGCGCAGACCTCGAAGTTGAGGCGGAAGCTGCGGTTGTCGAAATTCGCGGTGCCGATCATCGCGCAGTCCTCGTCGACCACCAGCGTCTTGGAGTGCAGCATGCGCGCCTTGTACTCCCACACCTTCACGCCCGCGGCGATCAGCTCGTCGAAGTAGGAGCGCGCGGCGGCGCTCACGATGGCCGAGTCGCTGCGCCGCGGCACCAGCAGCCGCACGTCGACACCGCGCAGCGCGGCGCTGGTGAGCGCCATCAGCGCAGGCTCGCCGGGCACGAAGTACGGCGTGGTGAGCCAGGCGCGATGGTTGGCGTTGTGGATCGCCTCGACGTGCATGCGGTGGATGGCCTCGAGCGTGTTGTCGGGCCCGCTGGTGACGATCTGCACCGGGATCTCGCCGGCCTCCACCTTCGGCAGCATAGCATCGAGCCCGTCGCCGAAGCTGTGCAGGTCCTCGCCGGTGGCATAGGTCCAGTCCTCCATGAAGGTGGTCTGCAGCCAGCGCACCGCGCTGCCTTCCACGCGCAGGTGCACGTCGTGGTAGGCGTCGGGACGCGTGCGCTTGTCCTCCTCGTCGGTGATGTTCACGCCACCGGTGAAGCCCACGCGGCCGTCGCACACCACGATCTTGCGGTGGGTGCGGTAGTTGGTCACGGGACGCAGGCGGCGGCCGATCTTGGTGTCGTGGAACAGCGCCACCTGCACGCCCGCGGCCAGCATCGGCGCCATGAACTTGCGGCCGATGCGCTTGGAGCCCAGCGCGTCGATCAGCAGGCGCACCTTCACGCCCTCGCCCGCGCGCGTCACCAGCAGGTCGCGCAGCGCGGTGCCGATGGTGTCGGGCTCGAAGATGTAGTACTCGAGATGCACATGGTCGCGTGCCGCGCGCACCGCCTCGAAGATCGCGTCGAAGGTGCGCGCCCCGCCCGAGAGCAGCTCGACGCCGGTGGCGCTCGATACCGGGATGCCGCAGGTCGCGGTGCCCAGCCGCGCCATCTGCTGCAGCGCCGGCGGCGCATGCTCGGCCGCGTCGCGCAACCGCGCGAGGTCGGCCTGCGCGTTGGCGTTTGCGCGGGTGCGCAGGCGCTTGAGCCGCTGCTTGCGCAGGCGCTGCGGCCCGAGGAAGTAGTAGATGACGAATCCCGCGAACGGCAGCAGCGCCAGCGACAGGATCCAGCTCATCGTCGACACCGGTGCGCGCTTCTGCATCACGATCCAGACCGACAGCACGGCGATGTAGCCGCTCCATGCCAGGGAGAGGCCGGTTTTCCATTCGGGACTGAGTTCGGGGAGGATCAAGGCGAGGGGCGGACCGATAAAAAGAAAAAGGCCGGCAGCGCGATGCTACCGGCCTTTGGAGGCGGTTCCGCGGCCTCGCCGGCCACGGAATGCCCAGTTCCTTCGCTTGTCTTAACCGGCCGCGGCCTCTTCCGCTTCGGGCTTCGACTTGCCTTCCTTCTTCGGCAGCGGCTGGATGTCGAGCAGCACCTCGTCCTTCTCGTCGAGGTCGACTTCCAGGCGCCCGCCTTCGGTCAGGCGGCCGAACAGCAGTTCGTCGGCCAGTGCGCGACGGATCGTGTCCTGGATCAGGCGCTGCATCGGCCGTGCGCCCATCAGCGGATCGAAGCCCTTCTTCGCCAGGTGCTTGCGCAGCTTGTCGGTGAAGGTGACCTCGACCTTCTTCTCGGCCAGCTGCGTTTCGAGCTGCAGCAGGAACTTGTCGACCACGCGCAGGATGATCTGCTCGTCGAGCGCCTTGAAGTTGACGATGGCATCCAGCCGGTTGCGGAACTCGGGCGAGAACAGGCGCTTGATGTCGCCCATCTCGTCGCCGGCCTGCCGCGGGTTGGTGAAGCCGATGGTCGCCTTGTTCATGGTCTCGGCACCCGCGTTCGTCGTCATGATGATGATGACGTTGCGGAAGTCGGCCTTGCGCCCGTTGTTGTCGGTCAGCGTGCCATGGTCCATGACCTGCAGCAGCACGTTGAAGATGTCCGGATGCGCCTTCTCGATCTCGTCGAGCAGCAGCACCGCGTGCGGCTTCTTCGTGACGGCTTCGGTCAGCAGGCCGCCCTGGTCGAAACCGACGTAGCCCGGAGGCGCGCCGATCAGGCGGCTCACCGCATGACGCTCCATGTACTCCGACATGTCGAAGCGGATCAGCTCGATGCCCATGATGTAGGCGAGCTGCTTGGCCGCTTCGGTCTTGCCGACGCCCGTGGGACCCGAGAACAGGAACGAGCCGATCGGCTTGTCGCCCTTGCCCAGGCCCGAGCGCGCCATCTTGACGGCCGAGGCCAGCACCTCGAGCGCCTTGTCCTGGCCGAACACCACGCTCTTGAGGTCGCGCTCGATCGTCTGCAGCTTGCTGCGGTCGTCGTTGCTGACGTTGGCCGGGGGAATGCGCGCGATCTTCGCGACGATTTCCTCGACCTCGGTCTTGCTGATGGTCTTCTTGCGCTTGCTCGCCGGCAGGATGCGCTGGGCCGCGCCCGCTTCGTCGATGACGTCGATCGCCTTGTCGGGCAGGTGACGGTCATTGATGTACTTGGCGCTCAGCTCGGCCGCGGCCTGCAATGCGGCCACCGCGTACTTCACGCCATGGTGCTCCTCGAAGCGCGACTTCAGACCCTTGAGGATGTCGACGGTTTCCTGCACCGAGGGCTCGACCACGTCGACCTTCTGGAAACGACGCGACAGGGCCGCGTCCTTCTCGAAGATGCCGCGGTACTCGGTGAAGGTGGTCGCGCCGATGCACTTGAGCTGGCCGCTCGAGAGCGCCGGCTTGAGCAGGTTCGACGCGTCGAGCGTGCCGCCCGAGGCCGCGCCGGCGCCGATCAGCGTGTGGATCTCGTCGATGAACAGGATCGCGTTCGGCTTGTCCTTGAGCGACTTGAGCACGCCCTTCAAGCGCTGCTCGAAGTCGCCGCGGTACTTGGTGCCCGCGAGCAGCGCGCCCATGTCGAGCGAGAACACGTTCGACTCGGCCAGGATCTCGGGCACGTCGCCCTGCGTGATGCGCCATGCCAGGCCTTCGGCGATCGCGGTCTTGCCCACGCCGGCCTCGCCGACCAGCAGCGGGTTGTTCTTGCGCCGGCGGCACAGGATCTGGATCACGCGCTCGACCTCGTACTCGCGGCCGATCAGCGGATCGATCTTGCCGTCCTTGGCCATCTGGTTGAGGTTCTGCGTGAACTGTTCGAGCGGCGAGGCCTTCTCGTTCTTCTCGCCGCCGCCCTCTTCGTTCTCGTTCGACGAGGCTTCGCTGTTGCCCTTGACGGCTTCCGGCGGATCGCTCTTCTTGATGCCGTGGGCGATGAAGTTCACCACGTCGAGGCGGGTCACGCCCTGCTGGTGCAGGTAGTAGACCGCGTGCGAATCCTTCTCGCCGAAGATCGCGACCAGCACGTTGGCGCCGGTGACTTCCTTCTTGCCGTTGCCGGTGGACTGCACGTGCATGATGGCGCGCTGGATCACGCGCTGGAAGCCCAGCGTGGGCTGGGTGTCCACATCGTCGGTACCCGCCACCTGGGGCGTGTTGTCCTTGATGAAGTTGGTGAGCGACGCCCGCAGGTCGTCGACGTTGGCCGAGCATGCGCGCAGGACTTCCGCGGCGCTCGGGTTGTCCAGCAAAGCGAGCAGCAAATGCTCCACGGTGATGAACTCGTGGCGCTGTTGCCGGGCCTCGACGAAGGCCATGTGCAAGCTGACTTCCAGTTCCTGGGCAATCATGTGATTTCCTTTTTGCCTTGCTGTAAATAAGTTCTCAGATGGGTTGGAGCTTGCCTAAATCAACAGGTTCATTCCACGGGTTCGCTGACACATTGCAAAGGGTGCCCCGCCTGCTTGGCGGCTTCCATCACCTGGTTGACCTTGGTGGCCGCCATGTCGCGGGAATAGACCCCACAGACGCCGCGGCCATCGAGGTGGATCTTGAGCATGATCTGGGTGGCGCTTTCGCGGTCCTTGCTGAAGTACTCCTGCAAGACGACGACCACGAACTCCATGGGCGTGTAGTCGTCGTTGAGCATGACCACCTGGTACATCTGGGGTGGCGCCGTTTTCTGCGGACGCCGCTCGAGGACGACCGAATCTCCGTCGTCTCGCGCCGGCTTGCGCACCGGTGGAGCGGGAGGGGTCGAAGGAATTCTCGTTGCCATGAAAAAGATTCTATAGAGCGTGCAAGCGCCGTGCCGGCTCGGGAAAAGCTGGTGGCGAGAATTCGACAAATCAAGAGGCTTGCGCCTCATCCGCCGCCAAAAATCCTTTTCAACGGATTTTGACGATGTCGCGCTCAGATATTCCGCAGATCAGGCTTTCGGGGACCCGGCAATTTGCGCCTTTGGGCACGTTCGGCGGCCGGCAGTTCCGCCGGAAGCGCGTCGATTTCCTCGTCGCTGAGGTCGAGCAGCCCGCGTTCCGGTCGTTCCGGTCGTTCCGGCGGCGGTACGGGCGGTGCGGCCTCGGCCAGCCGCGGAATCCGGGAAACCCGGGCTGCCGGGCGTTCGGCCACGGTTACATCGGGCCGGGCGGGTTGCCGCGAGACCCGTGGCGCCTTGCGTCCCGCTCGCAGGATCAGCCATGCGGACAGTCCGCCGCCGAGCCAGCCAATGGCGAGGATGCCCGCGAGCAGCCATGCCGGCGGGAGCCGGTTCACTTCGCGGCGCCCCATTTCTGCAGCAGTTCCTGTGGAATCGCACCGGCCACCTCCGCGAAGGGCCTTCCGACCAGGCTCTCAGCCTGGCGCAGCAGCAGCACGACCGGGGTGCTCGGCTCATGGACCTCGAACCAGGCCCGCACGGCCCGGATGGCGTTCAGCGCGTCATCCCGCGAGGTGGGCCGCTGATGCGCGGCCGCGTCAGCGAGAGGCGCGACCGTCACCGACGAGGTACGCCGGCCAGGAGCTTCATGGGCAGCGACGTCATTGGAGAGGTGAAAGGGGCTCAGCAGCCGTTGCAGCGGATGCGGTTCGGGCGCCTCGCCAGCGAGTTGTGCCCTGCTCCACCGCACGATGCGCTGAACCGAGCACGCTGCGCTCGCCAGGCGATTCAGCGGCGCCCCCGGATCCGAGCCCGACACGCGCCGCAGTTCGGACAGTTGCCTTCCCACGGAATCCCGCAACGATGCCCCGCCCGCCGCATGCAGCGCCCGATCGACATCGCGCACGGTCAGGCGCGCGGCCGAACCGGCATGCACGACGATCTCGCGGACGTCTCCGACCAGGCCGTCCGGATCGGCCAGGGCTGCCAGGGCGTTCGTGCGCACCGTCGGATCGTCCTCGCCCTCGATCACGCGCTGCGGATGCACGGCGTCCGGCCAACGGGCGAGGACCGCGGCCAGCACCGCGAGCCCCTGCGCCAAACCGGTGGCGCCCGCCAGCCGCGTGCGCGCCCGGCACAGCCAGACCAGCAGATGGATGTCGCGCGTGCGCGCCAGCAGGCGCACGCAGTCCCGCTCGACGTCACCCCAGTTCGGTGCCTCCGCAAGCCCGATGAAATCGCCGTATTGCGCTTCGGCCCGCGGCAGCATGCGCGAACGCAGCACCGCATGGTCCGGGTCGTACTCGAGGCTGGGGCCGCAGGGCGCCGTGGGACTGACCGGCGACAGCCACTGGGCTCCCCAGTCGTCGACGAGGTCGCCGGAAACCGCGGGCCCCGGATTCATGGCGACTCCGCGGTGCCCATGTACCGCTCGGGCTCGAACACCATGCCGACCGTGTAATCCCCGCAGGCTGCCTCGTCCCCGCCCAGCCAGGTCGACCACCCCAGCCGGCGCAGCGCCTCGAGGCGCGCGGGCGGCCTGCTGTCGCGACGGATCCGCAGTTCGACATCCCAGGCGAATTCATGGCCGACAAAGGCGCGGACCCACTCGACTAGCAGCGGCAGGTCGCAGCCCTGCGGGGTCAGGCGCAGATAGCGCTCGAGCGTCAGCGGGCCGAGCACCAGCCGGAACCGGCCCTGCCGGTCGGCAACCACCTCGCCCGCCACGGCGCCCGCCCCCATCACGCTCGGGGCGCTGGTGCTTCCCAGCCGGCTTCGCTCCTCGGGCGCGATGCAGATCCAATGCGGCATGAACTCCCGCAGCCGAACCGGGATGGCGAAGAAATGCGCCAGCGTGCCCGCCAGGCCATCGGGATGGCGCGTCTCCCGGCCCAGGTGCGGGGCCGCGGCCAGCCGTGCGTGCGACGGCAGCACCGAATCGAGGATCTCGCCCGGATCGTGACCGGTCAGGCGCGCGATATAGCGGCTGAAACGCTCGTCCCCGCGGCGATCCAGCCCCTCGGTCGACTGGCTCTGCGCCCAGGCCCGGTAGATGTGCGTGAGGTAGCGGTGATGGAACAGATCGAGAAAGTCCGCGAGGGTGCTGTCGCCCGCGTTCTCCATGCGGTCGCGCACGATCTCGGTGAAATGCAATGGCAGCGGTCCGTTCGATCCGAGCATGCCCAGCCCGTACAGCCGGATCAGCGGCCGCGACGGGTCGTTGCCACCTCGGTGCGCGGCGGATTGCGACGGCATCGCGATCTCGGCGATTTCGCGCGGCGCGAAGGCCAGGGCCGCGGCCTGCCCCAGGCGAAAGGCTTCCTGCCGCGGGCGCGCCGCCAACCCGATCGGCGGCTGGTCGGGCCTGGCGGCGGCAAGCCGGCGCAACAACGCGAAGAAGCCGAACCTCCAGGGCGCATGGCTGGCCGCGTCGAGCATCTCGGCCATCTGCCGCGCCACGGTGCCGGCGCCGGCGCCGGGGAGTTCCTCGTTCATGCCGTGGAATCCCCGTGGCCGCCCACGCGTGCGCCGATGCGGACCGGGCTGTCGGTCGCCATGTCGTGGTGCTCGCGCCGCGTCAGCCCGGGCAGCGCCCCGCCGGCATGTCGAACGAGTTCGGGAGCGAATGCCGAGAGCACTTCCGCGGGCTGCCCGGGTGCCAGCAGATCGGGACCATCCAGCCGGTCGAAGCCTTCGATCACCCGATCGATGCTGTCGCGGGCACGAAAAATGTCCAGTGGCGAGGAAAAGCGGGCGCCCTGTGCATTCAACTGTGCCCATGTCGGCGCGGCGCTCCCGCCCGGCTCCGCGAGGCACTGCGAGCCGGCCCGGCCAGCCAGCGCGCCGGGATCGCGGACCACGCGCACGAACTCTTCGTGCCACTGCTCGAACAGCGCGCAGCGCCCCCTCGCCCCGTCGATGGAGGAATCCCGGTCGTCACGCACCGACAGCGACCGGGAAGGCCGCGGCACCGGAGGGCCTTCGTGCAGCAACGAGGTCACGACATCCGCGCGCCGACGGTGCCGCGCGCCCGCGATGTCGAGCAGGCCGAAGGGGTCTGCCTCTGCCTCGCGATGCGGCAAGTGCTTGCGCGGCGGCGGATCCCACGGCTCGGGGGCCGACGCGGCGTCGAACGCACCGCGATCTGCCACGGCCAAAGACCGCCTCATGGCAGCACGCCCCAGGTGGCCTGCAACCGATGGCTCGCATCGACGAAACGTCCCTCGGCGTCCTGTTGCCAGAAAGCGCTGCCGGCATGCGCGCTCCAGGTCCGGTCCGGCCAGTCGGACCAGGGCAGGAAGCGAACGCCACGCACATGCGCGACAGGATCGATCGCCGGCCTCGGTGCCGTCCATCGATCGATCACTGCCTGCATCCGATGGCCTGAGGGGTCGTCGCGGCCACTGGCATTCGCGAAGGCGGGGCCCGGCGGCAGGCCTGGCGTGCCGCCAGCGCGCGACTGCTCGTCCCACAGCGCCCGGACCGCGATCGCCAGCGTCCGGATGTTCGCCGGCGAGGCCGCCGCCAGATGGCGCCCAAGCATCCGGGCCAGCCAGAACTGCCAGTCTCGCGGCTGCGCCGCATGGCTTTCGAAGTGGCGCCGGATCCAGCTCGGCCTTGCCGCCTGATAGACGACCAGCGGATGGCGGTGTCCGAGGCTGTCGCCCGAGGTCGCGATGACACCGAGAACGCATTGCCGCCGGGCGAACGGCAAGGTTCCGGGCGGCAACACGAAGGCCACCGGCAACCCCGGCCGCCGCTCCGCGCCCGACAGGGACTGCCCGCCCTTGTCCCCCGCGGACAAGGTGCATCGGCGCGCTTCTTGCGCGAGCCAGGCCCGCCAGGCCTCGATCTCTCCCTGTCCCGTTCCGAAGCGGACGAAGTCCGCATGACCGGACAACTTGCCCCAGATGGCGGGCGGTGTCACCTGCCACGACGCGATCAGTTCGCCGAACATCGGATCACCCCATGCGCCCGGGGCAGCGAAACCCCTTGAGCAGATCGCTGTTGAACGGATGCGGCTGACTGCCGGAACCGATGTCGAGCAGCGCGCGCCGTCCGTCGAACTGGAATTCGACGCTCGTGCGTCCCGGAGTCGCCGTGCTCACGAGACGGCCCTTGTCCAGCAGTCGCAACAGCGCCCAGGGCCCGCTGGCGCCCACGGTCGAGGTCGGCCCCGACACCCGCGGATTCGCGCTCAGTTCCGCCATCGATCCACCGCGCGGACCGGGCCAGTGGATGGAAAGCGCCTGCACCGGCCCATGGACATAGCGCTGGCCTTGCCCATCGATGTCGATGCCGAGGTCGGTGATGCTGGGCTCGAGCTCGAGTACCTTCAGCTCCAGCTTCCACCCGAGCTTCCTGCCATCTGCCTCGCGAAAGAAGAGATCGCGGATCTGCCGTGCCCGGTCAAAGGCCTCGAGGTTCGGACCGCCGAGCGCCATCAGCTTGAGCAGCTCTCCCGCCAGCGTGGGCCCGGTGGTCCCCGTTGCGACCACGGGTGCCGCCTGGCCCGCAGGGACCTCGAGACTCGCAAAGCTCCCCGGATCCTTGTAGCGCCAGGGACGCACGCTGGTATCGACAAGGGCCGCCAAGTGCTTTACGAAGAACTCGTCGGCCGCCCCTCCCACGGCGAACATCAGCGTGAAGTCCTCGATGGAGGCATCCTGCACGGTCGCCGCCAGCGGGTAGCGGCCTTCCACGCCACGCCGGCAAGGCTCGCCGACCTGCTGCGCCATCAACCCCATGAGACGATCGAACTGGAGCTGCGCCTGGCCACGCAGGATTGCGGTCGCTCCCTGCACCACCTTGCTGCCGCCGCTCGTGGCCAGCGCGGTCAACACTTCGCGAAAAGGCGCCGGCAGCTTCCCGGCTTCGAGCAGCAGGCGCGCACCGACCTCGGCACCACCGGGCGGCAGGCTTTGGGCGCTCAAGGCCGTGTCGGCCACCACCAGCAGCGTGTAGAACTCGTTGATCAGGCCGGTGACGGCTTCGAGCCCCGGCTTCGCGATACCCGCCGTGCCACCCGGTAGCGCGCCCACGTCGGGCTGCCCGGTGACCAGTTCGCGCAGCGCGGCAAAACGGTCGTCCACGATCTGCCGTTCCATCCGCTCCTCGGCGCGAATGCCGAGGCGACGCCCCATCGCTTCGGTCTGCCGACTCATCTGTTCGGCAGCCTTGTCGAGCAATCCCCTGGTCTCTTGCGCCGGAACCATCAACGGGCGCGACAAGGTGGTTTCGCGTGCGGCGGCGCGCGCGAGCCGACTCAGCGGCGAGTCGAGGGCAGCAAGCTGCCGCAGCACACCGAGGTCGAAGCCCAGGTTCGTGGCGGCTGCGTCGCTGCCGCCGACCGGGCGCACCGAAGCAAGAAAGTGCTCCCAGTGCTTGGCGTACTCCTCGAGGTAGCGGCGCCGGATGTCGGCCAGCCGCGGGTCGCCCTGTGCATCGCGCGCCGAGCCTTCGATCGAGGAAGCGGCCCCTCGCCCCATGACCCAGCCATCGTCATCGAACGCACGCGCAGCGAACTCCGGCAGGCGCTTGTCGAAGACCTCGTGATAGCCGTCGTAGGTGAAGAGGCCCGGCACGCCTTGATCGAGCGGCAACCCGCCGTCGCGCGAGAAGACGGCTCCGGCCTGCGGCCCGACCGCTCGAATCAGCGTGAAGGCTTGCGGCGCCTCCGCTTCCATCGCCGCCTTCGCGCGCTCGTAGATCCGCTGGGTCGACGCCTGCGTGCCGAGAAAATCCTGCGCCGCGCGCACCAGCGCCGCATCGGCCAGTGCATCCACTTCGAGCGCGCGTTCGCCCGAAAAGAGCGCTACCGCATGCTCGACCACCGCGGCCCGGCCGCCGAATGCGGTGGCGCCGCCGGACAGTTCCCAGTCCCCGAGCACCCAGTCGCGCACCTCGGCCGCGCCGCCCTTCATGTAGCGCGACCGGTCGAACAGCAGCTTGTAGGCGCGCAAGGCGTCATAGGCCGCCTTCGCATCGCCCTCCTTCACGCGCTGCGACAACACGGCCTCCATGCGCCGCACGATGGCGGGCAGCAAGGTGCGGTTCTGCAGGCGGGCATAGGTCTCGCCGGCCGCCGCCAGCACGCCGGGTGCGGCATAGAGCCCGTAGAGATAGGCACCGCCCGGGTCGTCGAGATCCAGCCCGGGTTGACTGGGCAGTTCGCGCGCGGCGTTCAATGCATCGGGAACGTCGGTGGTCCTGAGGCCGTCGAACAACGAGCGCACCTGCAGCGACAGTGCATTCGTTCGTTGGCTCGCCGCCTCGAGATAGCGCTGGTTGTTGCCGAAACTCAGCGCCAACGCACCGGCCAGCCAGACGAACAGCACGATCACCAGCGCGTGCCCCAGGATTCGCATGAGCCTGAAACGGAACTCCCAGCGCAGGTTCGGGCGCACCAGGTGCGCTTCGGGAATGATCACCCGGGCCAGCACTCCCTGGATGAAGAAGCCTTGCTGGCCACGCGCCGCCTCCGGGTCGGCGTGTTCCTGCGACGCGCAGGCCGAAGGCACGTCGCGGGTTTCTGCGAGCCGCCGGCGCATCCGTTGCAGCAGCGTCGCGCCATCCGCCGGCAATTCGGCGCCCGCTTGCGCGCCGCTCGTGAAATAGACGCCGCGAAGCGCCTCGCGGTTCTGCGTGTCGTCGAACCGGGACGAGAGGAAGACCTGCTCCAGCAAAGGCAGCAATCGCGACGACAGTCCCGCCAGCTCGCGCGGCAGCGCGAAGAGGCGGCGTCGGCGCTCGACGTCGAACTCCTCGTTCAAGCGGGCATGAAGGCCGGCCTCGATCCGCTGCTGGAGCAGCTCGAACTCGGCACGAACCCGTGGGTGCAAGCCCTCCCCCTCCGGTGCCGGGCTGCCGCGGGAATCGAGGCGCCCCTTCAGCGCGAGCGGCAAGGTGAAACCCCAGGGCTGGGCGCGGCTGTCGCTCGTGAGCGAATGGAAGTACTCGCGGAAGCCGCGCAACCGGTCGATCTGGGTCACGATCACATAGACCGGAAAGCGGATGCCCAGCACTTGGCGAAGCTCGGCCAGTCGATCGCGCACCAGTGCCGCATGCTCGGATCGTTCGGCATCGCCCTGGGCGAGCAGCTCGGCCACGCTCAGCACGACGATCACGCCGTTGATCGGCGCGCGCACGCGATGCGAGCGAAGCAGGCCAAGAAAGCCGCGCCACTCGGCGGGATCGCAGGCGGCATGGCCGCGCTGGGTGGTGTAGCGGCCCGCGGTGTCGATGAACACCGCCTCGTTCGCGATCCACCAATCGCAGTGCAACGTTTCGGCCGGAGCATCGGACAGCATCGTCCGGCTCTCAAGCCCCCATTGGCGCGCCAGCGGAAACTGGAGCCCCGAATGGCGCAGAACTGTCGTCTTGCCGACGCCGGGGCTCCCGAGGACCATGTACCACGGCAGTT
This sequence comes from Variovorax sp. FG153, assembly GCF_057809595.1. Lineage (NCBI taxonomy): Bacteria > Pseudomonadati > Pseudomonadota > Betaproteobacteria > Burkholderiales > Comamonadaceae > Variovorax > Variovorax sp. FG153. Next base: position 13,309 of record NZ_JBMDKG010000010.1, on the reverse strand, counting down.
CGTACAGGTGACGCTTGCCATCCAGCATCCGGTGCAGGCGGCCGAAGCCGCGCATTTTCCGCAGTGCCGCCACGGCCGCCTGAATCCCGGCGGCCACGCGCCTGAGTTCTTCCTTCGCGGCCTCGTGTTCCTGGGGCAACGCCTTGCGAAACAGGAACCTGGCGAGCAGGTCGTCGTTGCTGCGCAAGGCCTGCCAGAGGCGGAAGCAGCCGTAGAGGGCGTAGAGCGACAGGACCGCGACCAGGAGCGCGATGCGCGTTCCAATCGGCGCGAGCGGCCTGGCCTCCCCGATCGCCAGGGTCGGTCCCGCATGCCATATGAGAAGGCACAGTGCCCCGACGCCGACGAGGCTGTAAGGGCCCGAGGCCAGCCAGAGGATGCCGAGCAGCAGCAACAGCACGATCAGCGCGAGCCGCACTTCGCGCGAAGCCATGGGGCGCACGCCGCTCAGGGCCAGCAGGTCGCCCGTGAACCAGATGATGCAGGCGGCCAACACGACGGCCAGCAGCGCCAGGAATGGCCGCGACACCATGAATGCGCCCGCTTGTTTGAGGTATGGCATGGATCCGGCGACCTTTCTCTTCAGCGATGAAGCGGCGGCGGGCTTTCGCTCCGCGCGGGCGCGGGCGCCCGGGCGTGCGGATCGATGCCCGTGTCCTGGGACACAACGATGTCGACACGCCGGTTGCGGGCGCGACCCTGCGCCGTGGCGTTGTCGTCGAGCGGAGCGGCGTCGCCTTGCCCGATGCTTCGGATGCGCGCGGCCTCGACGCCCTTGTCCCGCAGCAAGGCAGCCACGGCCGCGGCGCGCTTTTCGCTCAGCACCTGGTTGTCGGGAAACTCGCGCGTGCGTATCGGCCGGTTGTCGGTGTGCCCGACGACCTGCACGCTGCCGGATACCTGCCTGATCTCGCCAGCGACCTTGTCCAGCACCGGAAGGATTCGCGCACCGAGACTCGCGCGGCCGGGCACGAACATCTCGTCGCCCCGAAAGCTGACGGTGCTTTGGAGCGCGTTCTCGTCGACGTTCACGCTGCCGCGCGCGATCTCGGACGACAGCAGTTCCTTCAGCCGTGGCGGCCGGGCCGCCGAAGCCATCGGCGGGTTCGGCGGACGCATCCGCCCGATGGCGGCCAGCCGCTGCGTCAGGTCCCCGCTCATCGCCGAGAGCTGGTATCTGTACCAGCCGAACAGGCCTGACAGGACGAACGCGGCCACGAGGCTCGTGATCCATACCGGCACGCTGCGCGCCAGCCGAAGCCGTCCCGCCGGCCCCCCTTTCCAGTGCGGCGAGAGTTCATGCGGCACCTGGGGACGGACTGTCGCGAGCAGTTCGAACAAGCGGTGACGCACGGCTTCGAGTTGCCGGTTTCCGTGGTCGGCGGTGCTGTAGCGGCCCTCGAAACCGAGGCCGAGGACCTGGTACATCAGTTCGAGCAGATCGGCATGCTGCTCGGGATCGGTGGCCAGCCGGCCGATCAGCAGGAAGAACTTGTCGCCGCCCTTGGTGTCGCCATGGAAACGCGCCGCCAACTGGAGGCCGGCCCAGACACCCGCCTCGCCCGCCTGCCCGCCTCCCCACGCGGTGCTGTTCGCGGCCTCGTCGATCGCGGTGCACAACGCGTAGCTCGCGGCCAGCGCATGTTCATGGCGAATCCTCGCGGCGGCGCAGATGGACTGGAAGGCCGCGACTTCGCGCTCGAGCAATCCGTGCCACACCTCGACCTCCTCCTCGCCGAGGGACCGCGGCAGATCCGCCAGCGCACGCAGCAGCGGCTGGGCCGCTTCGAGCAACGGATTCCTTGCCGCCGCGATGGCCGCCAGGCGCTCGCGCACCGAACCGCCCTCGTCGAGCGACGCACTCGCGACGCCGGCATGGAAGTCATCGGCACCGAATGCCGGATCGCTCTTTTCTTCGGGGTAGTGCATGGTGCGGGGCAGGCAAGCAGGTGCGAAAGCGATGCTCAGGGCTCACATTCGGAACCGTCGTCGACGATCCGCTCGAAGCGGCTGTTGCGGATATGGCAGGTCTTCATGCGTGCGTCCGTCATGCGCCAGACGCCGGTGCCCTGCGTGTTCTCGATCGCGACGGTGGCCGCCAATGGCACGCCGCGGTCTCGCTGTCGGCCGATCGTGAAACTCATGTGCTCGAAGCTGCAACCCTCGATCGCCAGCCGCGTGCCGGCCACGAGAACGGCCCCACGGCCCGTGCAGCGGCGAAAAGTCGTTTCACCGGTGCTGCCGATGCCTTCGCGCGCATGCGAGACCGTGTCGCCGCCCGCGAAGACACACTCCTCGAAGACCACGCCGAAACTGGCGTCTCTGCCACCGAGAATCGCAGTGCCGGAGGTCCTGCAGCGAACGAAGCGCACGTCGTCCATCACGCCGAAGTCATGGCTCGGGGCGATGAACCGGCAATCCATGAATCGGCAGCCGGACATGGCGTCGAGCCGCACGTTGCCCTCGCCCGCGAAATCGCAGTCGACGAAGCGCAGGTTGTGCCAGGCCACGCCTGCGAAGAAACCCGCGGTCAGGTCGGCGCCGGCGATGGTCATGGCCGCGCGGCCACCGTCGAGCAGACGGGCGTGCTCCCTGGCGAGCTGGGCAATCGGCGTACTCATGCCCAGCCCTCCGGATCGAACGAGGCGCACGCTTCGCAACGCAAGGCTTGCATCATTTCTCCCGCACTCCCCAGAGTTCCATGCGCAACCCTGGAAATTCCGCCGCCACGTGCAGCGCCAGCCCCCCGTGGCGAACCATGTGCTCCCAGAGGGCACCGTGCGGGTCGAGCTGGAAATAGACGAAGCCGGCGTTGAACGGGATCTGCCGCGGTGGAACCGGCAGGACCTGGAGCGGAATGCCTGGCAGATGCGAGCGGATCAGTTCGGGCAGCCGATCGCTGGGCCCGGCCTTGCAGCAGGCGACGAACTGGCTGGCCAGTTGATCGGGCGGCAGGTGCGCCGCCACGGCGAAGACCAGGCTCTGATAGCCCTGGAGCTCCGCGGGCTCGACGCTCGCGACGTGCACGCCGTGGGCCCGCTCCGCCAGCGCGATGGACTGGGCGCTGCGCACCAGCACATCGTTGAGCAGCGACTGCACTTCGGCGACCAGCCCCTTGAACGACAGGTAGGGGTCCACATGCCGGTATCCGCCATGGGCCGGAGGCCGGCGATGGCCGGCGCGCCCGAAGGTGGCCAGTTCGCCGCCGAATGCGCGCAGCGCCATGAACAACTGCTGCGGCGAGGTGTCCCTGACCTGCAGCCAGTGCTCCAGCAAGGGCTCGTAGCGGTTGAGGGTCTGCAGCAGCAGGAAGTCCGAGACCTCGGCGGTCGCGCCGGACTTGCCGTCGCCGCCGGTCAACCTCGCGGCGAGCGCATCGGCGCGCAGGCGGCACAGCCCGTGCAGGTGCGTGATCCAGTCGCTCAGCAACGTACTCGCGCCATAGCTCGACACCGGCGGAATCAGGCGGTGGTCGAGCGCGATGCTGCCGTCGGATCGCAGCACGCTGACCCTGGCCAGCGGCAGGCCGATCCAGGCGTCCGACAGTTCTCGCTCGGGCAGCAGGCGCAGACGCAGGCGCGAGAGCTGCACCGTCTTCGGTCCCTGACCGATGGAGTTGGCGTCACGCAACTCGGTGTCGAATACACCGAAACGCGCGAGCGAGCCCATCGATGCAGCAGGGTCGTCGAAGGTGGTCTCCTCGCCGTCGGGCGTGCGGATGGGCACCGCCAGATGAATGACCTGGTCGACATGCTCCGCAAGCACCGTGAGCGGTGCGGGAGCAAGGGCCTGGCCGGGCACGTCGAACGGCGTGCCATCCTGGAACACGCCGGCGGCGCCCGCCAGCACCAGCTTGCCGAGCGACAGCGACTCGGCATCGATCGCATACCTGTGAAAGCCCCAGTAGAACGGATCGAGCGCGACCGACCGCCTGTGCGCCAGGTGCTCGAGGTAGCGCTCCTGCTGCTGAAACAGCTGTGGGCGCAGGAAGAGTCCCTCGCTCCAGACGACCTTGTTGTACCAGCTCATGGTTCGGCGCCCGTTTGCATGGCCGCTGCTCAGTCGGCCGAAATGAGCCGGATGCCGCGCGCCTGCAGCCGGACCTCGAGCTTGAGCTTGTGGGCCGGCAGCACGGCGCGGTACCAGGCGATCTCGGGCGCGGCCTCCACCTGCTGCACGGCGCGCCAATCGGAGAGCCCCAGGTCCCGATAGCCGGCCAGCACGCCGATGGCGCCCAGGTCGGGATGGGATTTGCGACGGATCGCACGCGTTTCGCCGGGTCGCAGGATGAACTCCTCGCGCACGAGCATGTCGGCGCCTATCAGTGCCTTGTCGTTGCCATGCAGCGTGAAGTAGTCGGCCGCCTCGAAGGCCGCGCTGGACTTCAGTTCGTAGAGGCGAACGAGGATCGGCGCCGGTCGGCCCTTGTCGTCCGGATTGACCTCCGCCTCGGCCATGACGGCGAGCTCCAGGCGGATCTGTTCCTTGGGCGACGGGAACTGGGCCATCGCCGGCCGCGCCATCAGCGGCACGACGAGCAGCGCATCGCGTCGGTTGAGGCGCATCGGACAAGCCGGGAATGAGGCAGCGGGAACGCGCATGTCGGGACCTCCGCTCAGGACTCCTTGTTGCCCTTGATGTCGTACCCCGCGGTCACGGCACCCGCGCTGCCGCCCTGCGCGTTCTGCACGGCGTACTCCTGCCTGATCTTCGAGAACGAAAGCCGCACGCGCTCCTTGATGCGCAGTTCGTCCGAGTTCGCGCCGAACGTGTGGACCGCGGTGACGATCACGTCGGTGAAGGTGTACTTGAGGTACTCGAGCGGGCTGCCGCCGGCCTTGCGCACGGTCAGCCTGGCTTCCTGGACGTGCTTGCCGGTCAGGCAGTACTTCATGAGGTTGGGACTGGCGCGGTCGATGTGGTGGTCGAACTCCAGGTCTTCCACCGTGGCCTTGCCGGCGCCGCCGCCCGAACCGGCATGCATGAACGACTCCTGGAACGCCTTCCAGTTGAAGGCGAGCACCTCGATCTCGTTCTTGTGTTCGGCATCCAGGGACTCGCCCTCGATGCCGTCGATCTTCAAAAAAATGTCTTGAGACATGCGAACTCCCTGTTCTGTCGTTGTCGGCTTCCGAAACATGCATGGACCGCGGGTCGCGGCTTGAAGGGAACAAGTGCCGCTCAGGCCTCTTCCCTGAGCGAGGGCAGCCTGGCCACGAGCCGCAGCGAGACCGTCAGCCCCTCGAGCTGGAAGTGCGGACGCAGGAAGAACTTGGCGCCGTAGTAGCCTGGATTGCCCTCGAGTTCCTCGACCACGACCTCGGCGGCGGCGAGCGGCCGTCGCGCCTTGGTCTCCTGCGAGGAGTTCGCGGGGTCGGCATCGACGTAGTTCATGATCCAGCCGTTGAGCCAACGCTGCATGTCGTCGCGCTCCTTGAAGCTGCCGATCTTGTCGCGCACGATGCACTTGAGGTAGTGCGCGAACCGAGTGCTGGCGAAGAGATACGGCAGGCGCGCCGCCAGGTGGGCGTTGGCGGTGGCGTCGGGGTCCATGTACTCCTGCGGCCGCTGGATCGATTGCGCGCCGATGAAGGCAGCGCTGTCGGAGTTCTTCCTGTGCACGAGCGGTATCAGGCCCGCCCTGGCGAGTTCGGCCTCGCGCCGGTCGGAGATCGCGATCTCGGTCGGACACTTCATGTCGAAGCCGCCATCATCGGTCGGAAAGGTGTGGCACGGCAGGTTTTCCACCACGCCACCCGACTCCACGCCGCGGATCATCGTGCACCAGCCATGGCGCTTGAAGCTGCGATTGATGTTCACCGCCATCGCATACGAGGCGTTGCTCCAGACGTAGTTGCGATGGTCGGCGCCCTCGGTTTCCTCCTCGAAATCGAAGGCGTCCACGGGGTTGGTCTTGGCACCGTAGGGAAGCCGGGCCAGGAACCGCGGCATGGCGAGGCCGACGTAGCGCGAATCCTCGGTGCCGCGCAGCGAGTTCCACGGCGCGTGCTCGAGGTTCGATGTGATCCGCGCGAGATCCCTGGGATTCGCGAGCTCCTGCCAGGACTCCATGCCGAGCAGCGAAGGCGCCGAGCCGGCGATGAACGGGGCATGCGAGGCGGCCGCCACCTTGGCGATCGCCGCGAGCAGTTCGACGTCGGCGGGCGTGTGGTCGAAGTAGTAGTCGGCCACCAGGCAGCCGTAGGGCTCGCCACCGAGCTGCCCGTATTCCTCTTCGTAGATGCGCTTGAAGACCGGGCTCTGGTCCCACGCCATGCCGCGGTGGCGGCGCAGCGTGCGGCGGACCTCGTCCTTCGAGACGTCCATGAACCGGATCTTGAGCTTCTCGTCGGTCTCGGTGTTGCTGACGAGGTGGCTCATGCCCCGCCAGGCCGACTCGACCTGCTGGAATTCCTCCTTGTGCAGCACGAGATTGATCTGCGCCGACAGCTTGCGGTCGATCTCGGCAATGATGGCCTGGATGCTGGTGTAGGCATCGTCGGTCATGGTCGCGGCGTTGAACAGGGCCTGTTCGGCCAGGGTGCGCACGGCCGCTTCGACCGCGCCGCGGGCTTCTTCCGTCTTGGGCCGGAATTCCCGGTCGAGCAGCTCGGCGAAGTCCGGGACTTCGGCGTAGCGCCCGGGTGCGGGCTCGGCAAGAACGATGGCGTCGCTGGATGACATGGGCGTCTCCTGGGAGCGGTTCGGCCGCTCAGGCGCAGGCCACGATGCCGGGATCGCATCCGAGTTCGGACGCCGGCCTGGCCGATGACGCCAGGGACCTCAGGAGCGCGGGATCCTGCAGAAGCCGGTTCATCAGGTCTTCGGCACCCGCCTTGCCGTCCATGTAGGTCTGCAGGTTGGCGAGCTGGCTGCGTGCCTCGAGCAGGCGCGCGAGCGGTTCGACTTTCTGGGCGATGGCCGCCGGCGAGAAGTCCTCCATGCTTTCGAACGTGATGTCGACCATGAGTTGCCCTTCGCCCGTCAGCGTGTTGGGGACGGCGAATGCGACGCGCGGAGCGATCGCCTTCATGCGCTCGTCGAAGTTGTCGACATCGATATCGAGGAATTTCCGCTCCGCGACCGGTGGCAGCGGCTCGGCCGGCTTGCCCGAGAGATCGGCGAGCACGCCCATGACGAACGGCAATTCGATCTTTTTCTCGGACCCGTAGACCTCCACGTCGTATTCGATCTGCACACGCGGCGCCCGGTTTCGAGCGATGAACTTCTGGCTGCTGTTGTCGATCATGAAAACCCTCCTGAAAAGACAGTGAATGACGAACCTGCGCGGAACAGGCCCCCGAACGAAAACGATGCCCGGTTGTGCGGGTTGGCCACCTCAGGCGTACTCGATGTGACAGGCGATGCGCTTCTCGGCGGCCTCCGCCGCACCCTGCGCAAGCGTTTCCACGCCATGGCTGCGAAGGCCCACATGCATGCGGGTGATCTCGCGCCTGCTCCGCAGCGCGTCGAGCCAATGCCCCGACAACACGGGCAACAGCTGTTGGTCCATGAACGCGGCAAGCTGCCGGGCGCCGGTGTCGCGGACCGGGCACCGCCCGATGACATGGGCGATGAGATCGTCCGCGTAGCTCAGGTCGATCCCGTGCTGCTCGCCCATCCGGTCCGCGATGCGCCGCAGATGCAGCGCGGCAATCCCCGCCATGACCGGCGTCGACAGCGGCAGGTACGGCACCACCGTCACGCGGCCGAGAAAGGCCGCGGAAAAGACCCGGCGCAGCGGCGCTGCCAAGCCTGAACACAAGGCCTCGACCGAAGGCATCGATGCCGCGTCTCGGCAGGCATGCTCGACGAACGCCGAGCCGGCGTTGCTGGTGAGCAGGATCGTGGTGTGGCGAAAGTCGATGCGCTGCCCCTCGCCATCCTCCATCCATCCCTTGTCGAACACCTGGTAGAAGACCTCGTGCACGTCGGGATGGGCCTTCTCGATCTCGTCCAGCAGCACGACGCAGTAGGGCCGGCGGCGCACGGCTTCGGTGAGCACGCCGCCCTCGCCATAGCCGACGTAGCCCGACGGCGCGCCGCGCAGCGTCGCCACGCTGTGCGGCTCCTGGAACTCGCTCATGTTCAAGGTGACGAGGTTCTGCTCGCCGCCATGCATCGCCTCGGCCAATGCGAGCGCGGTTTCGGTCTTGCCGACACCCGAAGGCCCGGCCAGCAGGAACACGCCTGCGGGCTTGCAGGGATCCGTGAGACATGCGCGCGCCGTCTGGATGCGCCGGGCGATGAGCTCGAGGGCCCCCGTCTGGCCGAGCACGCGCTGCTCGAGCGTGCGTTGAAGCTCCAGCACGGCCGCTGCCTCGTCGGTGAGCAACCGGCCCGCGGGTATGCCGGTCCACTCGGCGACGATCTTCGCGACGACCGCCTCGTCCACCTGGAGGAAGACCTGCGGCGTGCCTTGCTGGAGACCTCGAAGCTCTTCCTCGAGCGCCGACGCGTCGAGGTGCGGAAGATGGTCCGGCTCATCCTCCCCCTCCTTTTCTTCTTCAGCCCTCAGCGCCTGGATCTGCCGGACCAGCGCCCTCTCCCCCCTCCACTTGGTCTTCTGTGCCCTGAGCTCGTCGCGGATCTTTTCGAGCGATTCCCGCGCCGCGAGCATCCGCGCCAGCCGGGTCTCGCAGCCGTGGGCAATCCGGGTCTCGTCACGCAGCAGAGCGACCTCCGCCGCGAGCGACGCGATCCGTTGCCGCAGGCCGATGACAGCCGGCGGCGGCACGTGCAGCGACATGGCGACGCGTGCGCAGGCGGTGTCGAGCAGGCTGACGGCCTTGTCGGGCAACTGCCGCGCGGGCAGGTAGCGCTGCGACAACACGACGGCGGCACGCACCGCTTCGTCGAGCACGGTCACGCCGTGGTGCGCGGCAAATGTCGATGCGAGTCCTCGCACCATGTCGATGGCGGCGGAGGCCGGCGGCTCCATGACCTGCTGCACCTGGAAGCGGCGCGCGAGCGCGGGATCCTTCTCGATGTGCCGCTTGTATTCGCGCCAGGCGGTCGCGCCGATCACGCGCAGCGCGCCGCGCGCGAGCACCGGCTTGAGAAGATTGGCCGCATCCGCCGCCGCGCCCTGGCCACCAGCGCCGACCAGCATGTGCACCTCGTCGATGAACAGGATCACCGGCCGCGTCGATTGCGCGGCTTCCTGCAGCAGCGACTTGAGCCTGGACTCGAATTCGCCACGCAGGCCGGCGCCGGACAGCAGCGCGCCGACGTCGAGGCTCAGCAATCGTGCGTTGCGCAGCTTCGGCGGGACCTCGGCCCTGGCGATCGCGAGTGCCAGCCCCTCGACGACCGCGGTCTTGCCCACGCCGGCCTCGCCGGTGAGCAGGGGGTTGTTCTGGCGCCGGCGCAGCAGGATGTCGACCATGGCGCCGATCTCCTGGCCGCGGCCGATGACGGGATCGATCCGCTCGGCGCGCGCACTCTCGGTGAGATCGGTGCAGTAGGTGACCAACGCTGCGCCGGACGGCGTGGCCAGCTCCATCGCACGACCCGCTTCGCACGGCGGCGCCGGCATCGTGCTCGATCCATCGTAAGGCCCCTCCGCATCCTCGGGAGAGCCTGTCACGAGCGCAAGCAGCTCGTCGGGCCGCCGTTCGGCCGCCAGGGCGCGAAACGCGGGCGCAATCTCGAACAGCACGCGCCGAAGGTCCGGGCTCCGCAGCAGCGCGCTCATCAATTGCACGCCGCGGATGCAAGGATTGCCGAACTCGAGGCTGGACAGGAGCCATGCGCGTTCGATCGCGGTCTCGACGTGAGGCGAGAAGTCGCTCAAGGACGAGGCGCCGGCCGGCAGGCTGGACAAGGCCGCGGCAAGGTCCGTATCGAGCCGTTGCGTATCGATGCGATGGTGAAGGCGCAGGCGGTGCAGATCGCCATCGCCGGCCTGGCGCAACTGGTGCAGCCAGTGCACGAGTTCAACCTGAGGATTGCCGCGCAATCTCGCGAACGATGTCGCCGATTCGATCGCACGAAACAGCGTGAGGTCGAGCTTTCCGAACAGGGCCCGGCGAGACCGCGTCATGGCCGTTCGCCCTCGTACGTGAGCCTCGTGCACGCCTGCGCGAAACGACGCGCGGCATGTGCGCATGGTGGCATCGATCGCTGCTTTTTTCTCTCCCTCATCGTGCGCTCCCGTGATCCTCGATGAGCGCGATTCTGTGGAGGGGGTAGCGTGTTTTTTCGTCCCCAGTTTCTAGCAATAGTTAAATGCGCACGGGCATAACTTCAACCGTGATCTTTGCCCCCAACGAGTCTTTCCAGAGCGTCAAAAGCGACGCGTGCACCCAAGAAAAAGCCCTCGAGGTTCGCTAGAACCTCGAGGGCTTGCGGCTGTCGCTTCGGCGTTCGAGAACGCCGACGGCGAGATCACATGTTGTCGATCATCACCTGGCCGAAGCCCGAGCAGCTCACTTGCGTCGCGCCGTCCATCAGGCGGGCAAAGTCATAGGTGACCCGCTTGCTGGCGATCGACTTTTCCATCGCGCTGATGATCAGGTCGGCGGCTTCCTTCCAGCCCATGTGGCGCAGCATCATTTCGGCCGAGAGGATTTCGGAGCCGGGATTCACGTAGTCCTTGCCGGCGTACTTGGGCGCGGTGCCGTGGGTGGCTTCGAACATGGCGACCGTGTCGCTGAGGTTCGCGCCCGGAGCGATGCCGATGCCACCGACCTGCGCGGCCAGTGCGTCGGACACGTAGTCGCCGTTGAGGTTGAGCGTTGCGATGACGCTGTACTCGGCGGGACGCAGCAGGATCTGCTGCAGGAACGCGTCGGCGATGCTGTCCTTGACGGTGATGTCCTTGCCGGTCTTCGGGCTCTTGAACTTCATCCACGGGCCGCCGTCGATGAGTTCGGCGCCGAATTCCTTCTGGGCCAGGGCGTAGCCCCAGTCGCGGAAGCCACCTTCGGTGAACTTCATGATGTTGCCCTTGTGCACCAGCGTGACGCTCGGCTTGTCGTTGTCGATCGCGTACTGCAGCGCCTTGCGCACCAGGCGCTCGGTGCCCTCCCTCGACACCGGCTTGACGCCGATGCCCGAGGTCTCGGGGAAACGGATCTTCTTGACGCCCATTTCCTCTTGCAGGAACTTGATGAGTTTCTTGGCCTTGTCGCTCTCGGCTTCGAACTCGATGCCGGCGTAGATGTCTTCCGAGTTCTCGCGGAAGATGACCATGTTGGTCTTGTGCGGCTCGCGCACCGGGCTGGGCACGCCTTCGAAGTACTGGATGGGACGCAGGCAGACGTAGAGGTCGAGTTCCTGGCGCAGCGCGACGTTCAGCGAGCGAATGCCGCCGCCGACGGGCGTGGTCAGCGGGCCCTTGATCGAAACGACGTAGTCGCGCACGGCGTGCAGCGTTTCCTCGGGCAGCCATACGTCGGGACCGTAGACCTTGGTCGACTTCTCGCCGGCATAGACCTCCATCCAGTGGATCTTCTTCTTGCCGCCGTAGGCCTTGGCCACCGCCGCATCCACCACCTTCAGCATCACGGGCGTGATGTCCAGACCGGTGCCATCGCCTTCGATGAAGGGGATGATCGGCTGGTCGGGCACATTCAGGGAGTTGTCGGCGTTGACCGCGATCTTCTGGCCTTCGGCCGGGACTTTGATGTGCTGGTAGCTGGACATGAAGGGGGAAAACTCCGAGGGTGGACCTAATTCAGGACGACTGTCTGCGAATTCAGACAGCGAGGGAGATTCGCTGTACAGCCCGCGAACAAATCGCTGTACATTTTAGACGCAACCCATCAGTGGGCGTTTGTCAACCTGCGGGCCGCCGGCCTCGTTAGTGCCTGACCTTCTGCTCGCCGGGAGGCGTTTCCAACCAATTCTCGATAGAGGAATCATCAATGAGCAAACTTCTCGCAGTCATGATCGCTGGCCTGTTCGCAGCCGGCGCCTATGCCCAAAACCCGGCTGGCACCACCCCCGAACAAGGGAACGCCAGCAACAGCAAGGCGCAGCAACGCGCTGAAGCCCGCAAGGACGCACGTCCTGCTGGCAAGGTGGCTGCTCCCGCTGGCGACATCGCCAAGACGCCCGAAGGCGGCGCCATCGGCACCGACAAGGCTGCCACCTCCGGCGAGAAGCGCGCTGAAACCCGCGACCAGCGTCGTCGCAACAAGGACGGCAGCGTGAAGCGCAAGTCGACCCAAGGCGGCACGCCCAACTAAGGATTCGTCCTCTTGAAAGAAAGCGCTCCATCGGGGCGCTTTTTTTTCGCCCTCTCATTCCTCGCTCATTTTTCAGGGTGCGATCCTGTCAACCGCAACGAATGCTTTCCGTTGAACACGCACCTCCACAGGGAGGCTGTCCATACCTAACAATCTCAAAGGATTTGTCATGAAGAAGCTGTTCGCTGCCCTGGTCGCCGGTCTCGTCGCATTCGGTGCCTTCGCTCAACAACCCGAACCCGCCGCGGCAGCTCCCGCTGCAGCCACCAAGGCCAAGGCGCCCGCCAAGAAGCACGCCGCTGCCAAGAAGCACAAGAGCCACAAGGTTGCCAAGGCCCACGTCGCCAACAAGAAGGCGTAAGCTAGCCGCCTTCACAGGCCATGCCCGCCAGGCCCGCGTCAGCGGGCTTTTTTCATGGGGCCGGGCACGGCCTTCTTTGTATGGAAGAGTCTGAAAGAACCCCGATGCTCCAGCGTTTTGCCGCCCTCCTGGCCTGCTCCGTCGCCATCTCCGCCGCCCTGCTCGCTCCGGCCCACGCCCAGCAGGAACCCCAAACCAATCTCCCGCGCACCAAGCTGTCGATCGGCCTCTACACCATCGATGCGCAGATCGCCCAGGCGCCGGTCGAGCGCCAGGTCGGCCTGATGTTCCGCAAGGAGATGCCGCAGGCCGAAGGCATGATCTTCGTGTTCGAGCAGCCGGCCACCCAGTGCTTCTGGATGCGCAACACGCTGCTGCCGCTGACCGCAGCCTTCGTGGCCGAGGACGGCCGCATCGTCAACCTGGCCGACATGAAGCCACAGACCGACGACTCGCATTGCTCCGAGGAGCCGGTGAAGTACGTGCTCGAGATGAACCAGGGCTGGTTCAAGAAGAAGAACATCAAGAAGGGCGCGAAGATCACCGGCGAATTGTTCGCCGCCGGCAAGCGCTGATTGTTTGCCTGCCCGCGCCGCCAACCGATAGCGGTTGGCCCGGCAAAAAGCCCCGCATGCGGGGCTTTTTCATTCGTGAAAGCACCGTGATGGTGCCTCTCGTCGGTCTCAGCCGAAGTTCTTCTCGGCGAAGCCCCAGTTGACCAGCTTGGCCAGGAAGGTCTCGACGAACTTCGGAC